>JANNHN010000557.1:0-3922 GCA_031404395.1 Betaproteobacteria bacterium | reverse complement strand
GGTAGGTGCTGCATTTCTGAAGTCGGTGCGCCCGCCGCTGGAACTGTTGACCACGATTTCATTGGCCACATTAATGCGGAATACCGAAGCATTGATGCGACTGGTCTCGCCGACCAGCATTTTCAGGCCGAGCTCGCGGTGCGTGCTGTCGGCAGGCTGCAGCGCAAAATTGAGCCCGGTGGCGCCGCCCGGACGGTACGCCAGCTCAGCGAAAGTCGGCGTCTCGAAACCCTTGCCCCAGTTGGCATACACATTGACTGCCGGCGTCATGCGATATGTCACGCCGGCGACTGGGGTCGTTCTTGCGTAACGTATGCTGCCGCTGTCGTCGGGATTCAGTCCGTTGATGAAATAATCGCGCGACTCGAAATCCACGCGACTATGGCGCAGCCCGGCCAGCAGACTCCAGCGCGGCGCGATGCGCCATTCAGCCTGCGCATAAAAATCTGTGTTCTCTACCGTGTTGTCCTCGTTGCGCTGCAGGCCGCCGGTGACGCCGTTGTTGTTAAGAAACCCGCTGCGGCGCTCCGCCATGCGATCCACATCGGCGCCGGCGCTGAACACGAACGGCATCGCGGCCAGCGTGGTTTCGCGCGTCCAGCGCAACCCGACCCCGCCATAACCCCGGTCGAGATCAACCACGCCGCCCGAAGCCAGAGCCCCGCCGCCGTTAAATCCAAGGTGCTGCGTAACCTGGCGGTTGCCCAGATAGAGGCGCGTTTGCAAACTGTCCTGCCCCGATAGCGGCAGATCATGGATCGCACCCACCTGATCCTGAGTCACGCTCTTGCGCGTGTTGAAGGTATAAGCGCCGGCGACGGCTTGACGCCGATTCTGCGCCACCTGCGCTGCGGTCAGCCCCAGAGGATCCTGCGTCTCCGGCTGGTCGAACACATTCGCCACCACCGTCACTGTGCCGCGGCTGCCGGCATCGATTTTTAATTTGGCATTGGTATGGGTCCGCCGCGCCGCACTGTGATCACGATAGCCGCCGGTCTGGAAGCGCGAGGTATCCACGAGATAGTTGACGGAGCCGGCCGTGCCGCCGGCCTGCACGCCCAACTTCGTGGTATCGAAACTGCCGGCAAGCACGCTGGCCGACAATTCCGGAATGCGCGGACCGTCTGCGGTGAATATCTGAATCACCCCGCCCGCGGCATTGCCGTAGAGACTGGAAAACGGCCCGCGCAGCACCTCGATGCGCTCGGCTGAGGACAGGCTGAACGATGCGGCCTGGCCCTGGCCGTCGGGCATGGTGGCCGGGATGCCGTCGGCGATCAGGCGCAGGCCGCGCACGCCGAATCCGGCCCGCGCGCCGAATCCGCGGGATGAAATCTGCAAATCCTGCGCGTAATTCTGCCGGTTCTGCACCACCACGCCCGGCACGCGCCCCAGCTGTTCCGACAGATTGACCTGCGGATTGCCTTCGCGGATGGCGCGCTGCCCGATGCTGTCTATGGCGACCGGCAGATCAAAGCTGTCACGCTCCACCCGCGTTGCGCTGACCGAGACCTCCGGCAACAGCGGCGCCGCATCCTGGGCCGCCGCCGGAAAAACATGCAGCGCGCAAACCAGCAGCAACGGGGTCGCGCGATTCATGGCTGGCTTGTGCATGTAGTCTGACAAGTTTCTCGCACCTGAAAAATATGCAGCGGATAATGGAGCGGGTGAAGGGAATCGAACCCTCGTATGCAGCTTGGGAAGCTGCCGTTCTGCCATTGAACTACACCCGCAGGAGCCCGGATTTTACGCCACTCCGCCGGCGGCGCGCGACACCTTGCACAGCAGCATTTTGAGATTGGTCTGGTCCGACACCGGATCGCGCTGCGTCTTGTCGGTGAGGAAATTCACCGAGCGCCACGGATTGTAGGGCTGGCGCTCGCCCCAGCCGATGGGGATGAACACCGCCGTCGGGCGGATGCCGGCATGCACCCAGGCCATCGCCTCGATGCTGCCGTGCGCCGATTCGACGCGCACCCGCTCGCCGTCCCTGATGCCCAGCGCTGCGGCTTTGTCGGGATGAATCTGGCAATACAGGTCGGGCCACATTTCCTGCGACTGCCAGAAATAATGCGTCCAGCTGTGGAAATGCGCCGCCGGCGGACGGCCGGTGACGAGCTCGGTATCAAAACCCTGCGCGCGCAATTTTGCGCCGGGATGATCGGCGCCGGGCGCGACAATACGGCCGCGCGAACTGCCGGTCGCCGGCGAGCAGAACGGCGAAATCACGCCTTCCTCGGCATCGCTGTCCAGCAGTTCCATGTAAGGCAGATCGACCAGTTGCTCGCGCTCCGAATAAAATTCCGGCAACGCCGACAGGCCCAGTATGTTGAATTTGGCTTCGAGTTCTGCAGTCCAGAATTCGAGCCGGCCGGATTGGGTCGGAAACCGCCGCCCCGGCGTGCCGCCCGGCACCGTAGTGCCTTCGAGATACAGCGTTTCGATTTCCGGCGCATCTTCGGTCGCCACCGGCTGGCGCACCCAGCGGTACGGCACCGAATGCAGGCGTTTCTGCGTGCAACCGCGCAAGCCGTCGCTGTCGATGCACACCTCGTCCCAGAACACCGCCGGATCCTTGTATTTGTCTTTCAGCACATCGTCGAAGCCGAAACGCTTGCCGAGTTCGATCCAGATCCAGGTGTCGGATTTCGCCTCACCCGGCGGATCAATCATCTTGTCGATCCATACAATGCGGCGATCATCGTTCGAGCGGCCGATCTCGCCTTTTTCAATGCCGCTCGCCGCCGGCAGCAGATAATCGGCGTAAGCCGAGGTTTCGTTGGCGAACAGTTCGATATGCACCATCAGGTCGAGTGCACTGAACGCCGCACGCGCCTGATCCTGCCCCGGCCACTGCGCCAGCGGATTGTTGCAGGCAATCAGCGCGCGGATCGGGTACGGCTTGCCGTGCAGCATGGCCTCGGTCCAGCCGGCGGGACTGCGCCGCACGCGTTGTTTGTTGATTTTCGGCGTGCGATGTTCAGGAACCTTGGCCGCGATCGGCGTGCCCGCGCTCATGTTGAAAAACGCGCCGCCGCGCCGCCCCCAGTTGCCGGTGATCGCCGCGACGAACATCAGCACGCGGTTGGTCTGCGTGCTGTTGGTATGCTGATTGACGCCGCGACTGGCGAAAATCACGCAGCCGTCGGCAGCAGCAATTTCTTCCGCCAGTCGCCTGATTTCTTCCGCCG
The DNA here is from genome assembly GCA_031404395.1 of Betaproteobacteria bacterium. Classification (GTDB taxonomy): domain Bacteria; phylum Pseudomonadota; class Gammaproteobacteria; order Burkholderiales; family SG8-41. Next base: position 731 of record JANNHN010000557.1, on the reverse strand, counting down.
CGATGCCGGTGACGGGCGCCGCCCATTCCGGGGTGTAGCCTTTCTGCAAAATGAAATCGCGCCACTGCGCAAAACCCAGCACCCACGCCGCGCAATACGCCGGGTCGTGCAGGTTGTTGGCAAGAATGTGCTGCGCCAGCGCCAGCCCCAGCGCCATGTCGGTGCCGGGACGGATCGGCAGCCAGCGATCGGCTTTTGATGCCGTGGCCGTCAGCCGCGGATCGACGGCAATCATTTTCGCGCCGTTTTTGATGCGCCAGTCGTTGATCATGCCGAAATACACCGGCCGCGTTTCCGCCTGGTTGTCGCCGATGTACACATACAGCTCGGCGGAACCGAGATCATTTTCCGTATAACTGTTGCCGCTGCCGATACTGCCCTGTGTAATCTCGAACGCCACATTCTTGCCGCTGGCGCAGAACGGATCGGTGCCGTCCTTGTTCGGCGTGCCCCACAGTTGCGCGAACATCTTGGTGGTCGCGCGGTAGTCGAGGATGCCGGTGCGGGTGCCGATGAACATCGCCAGCGCTTCGGCGCCGTACTGGTCGCGGATTTTTTTCAGCTTCTCTGCGATTTCATCCAGCGCCTGGTCCCACGAGATGCGTTCGAAGCGGCCTTCGCCGCGCTTGCCGACGCGTTTTTGCGGATACAGCAGCCGGTGTTCGCTGTGGTACATCTGCAGTGTCAGTTGCGCCTTGGGACACACGCGGCCCTGCAGCAGCGGATCCTCG
>JANNHN010000556.1:0-5765 GCA_031404395.1 Betaproteobacteria bacterium | reverse complement strand
GTGGTGCCGGTGCCGCCGGAAGCGTAAGTCAGCGCACCGGGGCTGGCCTTGGCCAATGCCAGCAATTCGGCGATGCTCGCGGCCTTCACCGCCGGATGCACCACCAGCACGGTCGGCGACGAGGCCAGTTGCACCACCGGCACCAGATCTTTGCGCGTGTCGTAGGGCAGTTTTTTCTTCAGCGACGGATTGACCACCGTACTCGCCGAGATCATCAGCAGCGTGTGGCCGTCGGGCGGCGCACGCACCAGCAGTTCGGTGCCGATGATGGTACCCGCGCCGGCGCGGTTGTCGATAACCACTTGCTGGCCCCAGAGTTCGGTGAGTTTCACGCCGACCAGCCGCGCGAGTACGTCGTTCGGCCCCTGGGGCGCGAACGGCACAATCAGGCGGAGCGGCCGCTCCGGAAAATTGGCGGCGGGATCACGTTGCGCAGCGGCATGCGGCGCAGCAACGGCGATCACTGCGCCTATGGTGATGGCAATCCCGTGGCGAATCATGCCGCTCATGTTTTTTGTCATTTTTTCTCCTCGTTCTATCAGCATCCAATCGCACGCTTGAAATGCGCAACCGCCTCGGAGCGTGTGCCGATCCAGACATCGTTCGCGGCTTTGGCAACTTTGATGATGTCTTCATAAACAAACAATCCCGGCGAGCGCCCGAAGACATGGGTGTGTATCGCCGGATCCATGCGCACCGGGCCGGTTTCGCGATGGCGCGCGCAATCCAGCCAGTGCTCGAAGATTTCCAGCATGACTTTCGGCGCGTTGCCGTGACGCATGTACAGCGGCAGGTCGTTGACCTCGGTATTGTTCGGAAACGCGATGATCGAGCGGTCGCCGAAATCGACCCGATACGGCAGATCGTCGTTCAGCGTGTCGCCGTGCCATTCGTAACCCGCTTCGGCCAGCAGTCGCGGCGAACGCAGACCCGGCGTGCTGCGCGGACTGATCCAGCCTTTGGGACGGATGCCGGTGGCGCGTTCGATCAGTGCTGTGGTGTGGGCGATGTTGACGCGCTCCTCCTCTTCAGTCAGGTAGCACGGGATCACGTCCATGGTGTACGAATGCGCGACGATTTCGTGGCCGGCGTCGGCGATCTTGCGCACGATCTCCGGATAACGCTCGGCCATGATGCCGCTGACGTTGATGGTGGCCTTGATGTTCTGCCGCGCCAGCACATCAAGAATGCGGTGAATGCCGCGGCGGTGGCCGTATTCGGCCCAGCCGATGGCATTCAAGTCGGGCACGCCCGCCTTCAGCGGATTGCCCATCGGCCCGATGCCCGGCCACTTGCCGTCCGACCACCACTCGAACGACACGCGGAAAAATACCGCGATGCGCTTGCCGCCCGGCCAGCGAAAACCATCGGGTACGGGGGTCTCTTTTCCGCCGGCATGGATGTCGAATGAACTCACGAGTCTGTTTCTCCGTTTTACGACCCCCTGCATTCCGGCACCGGGCCGTCATTCACGGAATCAATATAACCTGTTGTTTTTATTTAATTATTTGTTCGTTGCCAGTTTACTTTTCGGTGCCGCCCTCGATGTTAAACGGCTTGCCGTTGACTTCGATATGACTGTGCAACGGCACCGGCTGCACGATCAGGCCTTCGGCGAAACAGCCGGCCTTGGCGTTTTTGATCAAGTGCGCGAGTCTGTCCGCGGGCTCATCGCTGTTCAGCTTGAGGTACGTGTCCACGCCCTCCCAGCGATTGAACACCGTGCCCTTCAGCACTGAACCGCCGAGGTGCTTGCGAAAAACGACACGGCAGTTCGCCCCGCTCACTTTCATTTTCATCATGTGCGCGTACCGCGCAACCTGGGTGAGCAGTCAGAAACCTACCGCCAACGCGAGGTAAGTCATCGGCGAGGGATATTTGTCAGTGCCGCCTAGGCGCGCCGCTTCGTCGGTGAAAACCTCGAACTTGCCCATGCGGCCGCGCTTCAGATGCATCTCGCCCGCAATCACCTCGGTGTACACGTCGTTTTCATTGGTGATGCCGCCGGCGGGCAGTTCGGGTTTGTCGATCACGCGCTCGCCGGGTTTTTCGGAAAGATCTTCGTTGCCCAAAGGTTGAGTCATCGTGCTTCCTCCATTGCGGTGATCGTGCGGGAAATTCATGCCATATTACACCGCGCACCTGCGCTGCTGCAGGCTTGAGTCCGCACCGGGACGCAGGCATGATTTGACCTTATACGACTGGAGAGACGAGCGGGGGAGATGAGCATGAAAGTCAAACGCATTGAACATGTCGGCATCGTGGTTCGTGATGTGGAAGCGAGCCGCAAGCTGTGGGAAGGCTGCTTCGGCATCAAGCTGGGCGGCGTCGAGGAAAACACCACGCGCAGGCTGGCGCTGTACCCGGTCGGTGACTCGATGGTGGAACTGCTCGCCGGCATCACGCCCGACAGCAGGCAGGCGAAAATGATCGCTGAGGGCAAGGGGGGGCTGAATCACATCTGCCTCGAAGTCGAAAACATCGACGAGGCGCTGGCGGAACTCAAAGCCAAAGGCATTCCGCTGCTCGATCAGGTGCCGCGCATCGGACATGCCGGTTGCCGTATTGCTTTTCTGGATCCGTCAGCGACGGAGAATTGCCTGATCGAACTGGCTGAATTGCCGGCCGGCGCCGGGCATCACGCGATCGGCGGTCATGCCCAGGGGTAGTGTCACTGCTTCGGCGCGAAAAACTTGCGCCTTACCCCCTGGTTACTTCTTCAGCGCTTTTTGCAGCAGATCGGCGACCGTCTCGTTGACGCCGATTTTGCGTTCAGCAGCCAGCGCGTGGATCTGTTTGATCAGTTCGCCATTCAGTTTGACGGCGAAGGGCGCCAGGCCCGCGGCCTGATCAATGCGACGCTGCTCGCGACGATCGGCCGGGGCGACCGTGCCGCCGGGCCGGCCGTGAGCACCGGTATTTTTCATGTGATTCACGAGTTTCATTGCGTTGAGCTTTTGCAGCTCGGCAGGGGTCAGGGCCATGGGGTAACTTCCGGAAGTTAAGACCAGCGAAAGGGATCACGCAGGGCGCGCGATCGGTTAGTGCAGTCAGTCAGGTGAATGCGGTTACTGCGGTTGCTGCTGCGGCGGCGGGCCGCCGCCACCCATACCACTGCCGCCACCACCGCCACGGCGTTTGCCGGAGCGTTTGTGGAATTTCTTGCCGCCACCACCACCACTGCCGCCGCCACCCGGACCTTTGTTCTGCGGACGACCGCCGCCACCCATACCACCGCCACCACCGGGTGGTTTCAGTTGCATGCCGGGCAAAGCGTTACTGCGGCGATTCGGATCGGGCGCGCCGGGTCGATTGCCCGAGGCCAGGGCAATCTCCAGCTCATTGAGTTCATCCCACTCAGCATCGGTGCGATTGCGATCAGGAATGGCCAGCAGTTCCTGCAGGCGCGCGCGCGGGGATGCGGTGGGGGCCGGGGATGGGGGTTGCGAATCGTTCATGCCGACATTATCTCAAATCGCGGTGCAACCATCAATATAATCAATCAGTTGCGTTCCACACCCGGAAACAGCGCAATTCGTGGCGTGTACGTCGCCGTTCAGGGCCGCAGTTCAGGATTTTATCGCCACCGTCAGCGCCGCATGATGTTCGAAGCGCAACTGCCCGCCCTCCTCGCGCAGCCCGATCCCGGCACGGGCGCCGCTGCGGGCCAGCGCGGTCATCACCACCCGCAGCGGGCCGACGCGTTCCGGCGCATTGGTGATCTTCATCCACTCGGCGAATTCGCGGTGGTTAATCCACGGCAGAAAACTGTCCACCTGCAGCCCGGCGCCGGCCAGCGCCGCATGCAGTTCGCTCTTCGGCAGCATGCGCACATGCGACGGGTCGCGGATGATTTCCAGTGCGTTATGCAACGCCGCGTCGGTCGAATCTTCAGCGGCGGTGACATCCACGGTGATCACTCGTCCGCCGCTGCGCACCACGCGCGCCATTTCGCGCAGCGCCGCCGCAGGATCCGGGAAGTGGTGTACCGCCGAGCGCGACACCACGACATCGAAATACGCATCAGCGAAGGGCAGCGCCTCGGCGCGCCCCGGCACGGCGCGCACGTTGGCGAGTCCGGCTTTGGCGCAACGCTGCCGCATTTTTTCCAGCATCTCGGGCGTGATATCGCAACCGACGGCCTCGGCGGCGCCGGGTGCGAGTTTTTCGACGACGATGCCGGGGCCGCAGGCCACGTCCAGCACTTTGGTCGAGGCGGTGATCTGCGCCGCTTCGCGGATGCGCGCCAGCACACCCGCATCATTGAACAGCGCCGCGTTGGCCATCGACTCGGCCTGGCGTGAAAATTCCCTGCGGATCAGGGCTTCATGGTCTTGCATGTTGTTCTCCAGGGCGGGCAACCCGGCGTATCAGTAGTGCGGCGGAATTTCGTGGCCGGGAGTTTCTGTCTCAGCCGGAAGATTGCGCTGCAACTGCAAACGCAGATCGCGCATCTGCTGCTCGAGGTCGGCGAGCTGCTGTTGTTGGCGCGCCACGGTACGATTGAGTTCTTCGACCAGGTCTTCGGTGAAAGACAGCTTGATTTCGATTTCGGACAGGCGTGATTCCATGGCGGCTCCGCTCAGGCCTTCGCCACAACGACAATGTTCACGCCGTGGCAGGCCACGGTCTGCCCGGCACGGATCTTCGCCGTCTTGCGGCTCTCCGGCCGGCCATCGACCGTCACCTCACCCGCAGCGACCATGTGTTTGCCTTGCCCGCCGCTGTCGGCGATGCCGGCAAGTTTCAGCAGGTCGCACAAACGGACGTGTTCGTCTTTCAGTTTAAACTCTCGGGTTTCCACGGGATTCCTGACTATTGATGCGGAAACATGATACTGGAACGACGGTGCGGGGAACCATAACCCGGCGTGGCGTTCCTGCCGCCACCACTGGTAGCGGTTTGGGCAACACCTTTTTGCACCCGTTGCCCGATCCACCTATGCAGGCCACACTGCTCAATCCTTTGCTCCGGCCAGAACCAACGCTAGAACAGAAGATCGGCCAGATGCTCTTCCTGGGCTTTCGCGGCAAAGTGTTGACTCCAGAAAGCCAAATCATCCAAGACATTCAACAATACAATGTGGGTGGGGCCTTTCTCTTTGCCCACAACGCTCAATCGCCTGCACAACTTAAAACGCTTACCAACATGCTGCAACAGGCGGCACAGACTCCGCTGCTCATTGCTACCGACCAAGAGGGCGGCAAGGTGAGCCGTTTGGGCAGCCCCTTTGGCATTGCCACCAACTTTTCTGCCCAATTCCTGGGTACGCAGGAGCCACACGTCACCTGGGATCAGGCCAAAAATTTTGGCCATAGCCTGCAAGCAGTGGGGATTAACCAGAACCTTGCCCCGGTGGTCGACCTGAACCTTAACCCACGCAACCCAATTATTGGCGGTATAGAGCGCAGCTTCTCTGCCGACCCCGGCTTGGTGGTGACGCGTGCGTTGGCTTTTATCCGTGCTCACCGCCAAGCCAACGTGGTCTGTACGCTCAAGCATTTCCCCGGCCACGGCAGTTCGCAGGCGGATACGCACCTGGGCTTTGTGGATGTGAGCGAGAGCTGGCAACCTAGTGAACTTGACCCCTATCGCGAGCTGCTCAAAGCGGGCGAATGTGATGTGGTGATGACCGCACACATCTTCAACAGCAAGTTGGACGACAAGCTGCCTGCCACCCTCTCCCAGCCCATCATCACCGGGCTGTTGCGCGAACAGCTTGGCTACGGTGGCTTGGTGATCAGCGACGACATGCAGATGAAGGC
>JANNHN010000555.1:0-7175 GCA_031404395.1 Betaproteobacteria bacterium | reverse complement strand
ATTCGAGAATTGCGGCGAGGGAGGCGGCAGCGATACCTTTACCAAGGGAGGAAACTACACCACCAGTGACAAAGATATATTTGGTCATCTCATATAGGCCGACGTTTATTCATTTTATCCCATTTCCCGCCATCGTCCAATCAAACCCGCGATCATGCCGGCTTGCCGCCGCGCGCCAGATACAGCCAGGTCTCGACCACCGTATCCGGATTCAGCGACAGACTCTCGATGCCCTCCTGCACCAGCCATTCCGCGAGATCGGGGTGATCCGAGGGGCCTTGCCCGCAAATCCCTACATATTTATTGGCCTTGCGGCAGGCCACGATCGCCAGATGCAGCATGTGCTTGACTGCGGGATCCCGCTCGTCAAAGGCATCCGCGATGATCCCGGAGTCACGGTCAAGCGCAAGCGTCATCTGTGTCATGTCGTTGGAACCGATCGAAAAACCGTCGAAATGTTCGAGAAACTGGTCGGCCAGAATGGCGTTCGACGGAATCTCGCACATCATGATGATGCGTAATCCGTTTTTCCCGCGCTCCAGGCCATTGTCGGCCAGCAGTTTCAGCACTTTTTTGGCTTCTTCCACGGTGCGGACGAACGGCACCATGATCTCGATGTTGGTCAGGCCCATTTCGTCACGCACCTTTTTCATGGCGCGGCACTCCAGCTCGAAACAGTCCCTGAACTGCGCAGAAATATAACGTGAGGCGCCACGGAACCCGAGCATCGGATTCTCCTCGTGCGGCTCGTAGCGCGAACCTCCGGTCAGACTGGAATATTCGTTGGACTTGAAATCCGACAAACGCACGATTACCGGTTTGGGCCAGAACGCTGCGCCCAGCGTGGACACGCCTTCGACCATTTTTTCGACATAAAAAGTGACCGGATCCGCGTAACCGGCGCTGTGCTCCTCGACCGCGACCTTGAGATCAGCGCTGAGGTCCGGATAAGCCAGCACCGCTTTCGGGTGCACACCGATCATGCGCGCGATGATGAATTCCAGTCGCGCCAGTCCGACGCCCTCGTTGGGCAGCCGCTGAAACTCGAATGCCAGCTCCGGATTGCCGACGTTCATGGTGATTTTCACCGGACAGGGCGGCATGCTCGACAACCTCAGGTCGATGACTTCGGTCTGCAGCTCGCCGCGATAGACAAAGCCGGTATCGCCTTCCGCGCACGACACGGTCACCGGTTTGGTGTCCTTCAGCACCTGGGTGGCATCGCCACAACCGACCACGGCAGGAATGCCCAGCTCACGCGCAATGATCGCCGCGTGGCAGGTGCGCCCGCCGCGATTGGTCACGATGGCCGACGCCCGTTTCATCACCGGCTCCCAGTCCGGATCGGTCATGTCGGTCACCAGCACGTCGCCCGGCTTGATGCGATCCATTTCCGCAGCGCTCTTGATCAGGCGCACCGGGCCGCTGCCGATGCGTTGCCCGATGGCGCGTCCCGTCGCCAGCACTTCAGAGCGTTCTTTCAGCCGGTAACGGCGCAGCGTATCCACCTTCTCGCTGGCTTTCACGGTTTCCGGTCGCGCCTGGAGTATGTACAGCTTGCCGTCGTTGCCGTCCCTGCCCCACTCGATGTCCATCGGGCGCTGGTAATGCGCCTCAATGATCATCGCGTAACGGGCCAGCTCATTGACTTCATCGTCAGTGATTGAAAATTTTCGCCGTTCCGATTCAGGAACTTCGATCGTCTGCACCGATTTTCCGGCCTGGCGGTTTTCGGTGAATATCATCCGCAACGCCTTCGAACCCAGACCACGGCGCAGGATGGCACTTTTGCCTTCCTTCAAGCCCCGCTTGTAAACATAAAACTCGTCCGGATTGACCTGCCCCTGCACCACGGTCTCACCCAGTCCGTAGGCTGAAGTAATGAATACCACCTGGTCAAAACCGGACTCGGTATCCAGCGTGAACATGACACCGCTCGCCCCTTTATCGCTGCGCACCATGCGCTGCACCGCCGCCGACAACGCCACCTCGTCGTGGGTAAAACCCTTGTGTACGCGATAGGAGATCGCGCGATCGTTGTAAAGCGACGCGAATACGTGTTTGATGGCTTCGAGCAGATTGTCCAGACCATGCACATTGAGATAGGTTTCCTGCTGCCCCGCGAACGACGCATCCGGCAGATCTTCGGCCGTTGCCGACGAACGCACTGCAAAAGTCACGTCGGCACCCGACTCCTTGACGAGCTGTGCATAGGCGACGTCTATGGCGGCACGAAACGCCGCACTGAATTCCTGGGCAACGATCCAGCCGCGGATTTCCTTGCCCGCGGCGGTCAGCGCCGACACATCGTCAGGGTTGAGGCCGGCGAGCCGTTTGGATATGCGTGCGTCAAGTCCGCCTTCCGCAAGAAACCGGCGATAGGCATCAGCGGTCGTTGCAAAGCCACCGGGCACCCGCACGCCCGCTCCCGCCAATTGACTGATCATTTCGCCCAGCGACGCATTCTTGCCGCCCACCCGCGCCACATCACTCATGCGCAACGCGTCGAGCCCGATCACCAATTCCATGCCGCTCATGCTGATTCCTTGATTGTAAGTCGCGTCAAAAGGCGATATTTTACCGAATCCCCACACCGGTTCCCTAGAGCCCCTGACATAATGAGTGCACAACGCACCGCTTTTTTTGTGTCCGACCGCACCGGCATCACTGCGGAAATGCTCGGTCACAGCCTGCTGACCCAGTTTGACGGCGTCCGCCTGAAGGAAATCACCGTCCCGTTCATTGACTCGACCGAAAAAGCACGAGGCTTCGTCCGTCAGATCAACGACACAGCAACCGCGGACGGCGCAAGACCGATCGTCATCAGCACGCTGGTTAATACCGAAATTGCCGGTATCGTCGCCACAGCTAACGCCTTGTTCCTTGATTCTTTTGAGATTTTCATTGTCCCGCTGGAACGCGAGTTGGGCGTCAAGGCATCCCACGCCATCGGGCGCTCGCACAATACCGACGACTTCGTGAACTATCACCATCGCATCGAGGCGGTGAATTACGCGCTGTCGCACGACGACGGCGTGGCCAAGCGCGATCTGACCGAAGCCGACATCATCCTGGTCGGCGTCTCCCGTTGCGGCAAGACACCGACCTGCCTGTATCTGGCCATGCAATTCGGCATCCGCGCCGCGAATTATCCGCTGATCCCGGAGGATTTCAGTTCCATGCAGTTGCCGGCACAGATCAAAACACTGCGCAGCCGGCTCTATGGCCTGACCATCAAGCCCAACCGGCTGCAGCAGATTCGCACTGAGCGCCGGCCCGGCAGCAAATACGCCACACTCGACAACTGCGAATTCGAGGTTCGCGAAGCTGAGGCGTTGATGCGTCAGGAAGGCATCCCCTACCTGGACGCCACCAGCAAGTCCGTCGAAGAACTCGCCACTACGATCCTGCAGGAAGCCAAACTCGAACGCCGGATCTACTGATTCCTGATCTGGCGAACGCGCTCGAACAGGCACACCGCAGCGGCAGCACCAACGTTCAGCGATTCGGCTTTGCCCGGCATCGGAATCTGCACGGTCTCGTGCGCCAGCGCAGTGACCGCCACCGACAGGCCCGTTCCCTCGTTGCCGAAAAGCAGCGCCACATCTCCGGCGAGGCGCGCATCAAATACCGGGGTGCCGCGTCCCACTGCGGTGGCGATGATGCGACCGCCGTATCTCTGCGCCAGTTGCTGCAAGTCTGCGCCTTCGATGATACGCACCGCAAAATGCGCGCCCATGCCCGCGCGCAATACCCGCGGTGACCAGGCATGCACTGAACGTGCTGAAAGACACACCGTCGGAATCGCAGCCGCTGCAGCAGAACGCAGAATGGAGCCTAGATTTCCCGGATCCTGGATATCCTCCAGCCAGACACTTGCGCCAGTCAGTCGCTCGGGCATGGCAACCCGCGGCGTCGGCACCACGGCAATGATCCCGGTGGGTGTAGTCACCGACGACAATTCGCGGAACAAGGCATCCGTCAGCAACAGCGGCGTCCCGGCGCGCAACGACGGCAGCAATCGCATGACTTCAGCGTTTTCCGCACCGCTGCGGCTCAGCACAATCTCCGACGGTGCTCCGACATGTTCGGCATAGGCCGATACCAGATGAATGCCGTCAAGGATGGACATGCCCGCCGTGCGCCGCTCACGCGATGACTGCGCCAGCTTCAGCAGCGCGCGAAACCGCGGATTGTCCGTGGAAGTGACCGTTTTCACAGTGCGCAAGTGCGAAATCCGGCAAACACATCGCGACGGTCCGGCGTATAGAAATTGCGCCAGGTATTGCGGATTAATTCCGCGCGCGTCGCATGACAACCGCCGCGCAATACCTTGTGCGTGCCGAACCAGGGCTCGGAATATTCCGCATAGGGATCGCGCACGTATCCCGGATAAGGCTGGAACCAGTCTGCCGTCCATTCCCAGACGTTGCCAATCATCTGGCGCACACCCCAGGCACTGTCTCCCGCCGCACAGGCGTTGACAGATACGCAACCACCTGCCACTCCGTACAGATTGGCCGTAGCAACACTGGGCAGCACATTGCCCCAGGGATAATGTCGTTTGACACCGGGCTGCCCGGGTACTGTAGAAGCGGCATATTCCCACTCCGCCTCGCTGGGCAACCGTCTTCCTGCCCAGCAACACCAGGCTTCCGCTTCATACCAGTTGATGTGCATGACGGGGGCAGCAGGCGGCAGCGGCTCCCAACCATCATAGATGCGGCATTGCCAGCCCGCGGCGTCACGCTGCCAGTACACCGGCGCCGTCGCGGCCTGGCTCTCCAGCCACGCCCGGCCGGCCTCGCTCCACCACCGCGGGTCAGAGTATCCGCCGGCGTCGACAAATTCCACGAACTGCGCATTGGTCACAGGTGCGCGTGCCATGCTGAACGGCTGCACATCAATCACATGCCCCCATTTTTCATTGTCAAAAACAAAACCACCATCAGGTTGTGCACCCAATACAAACGAGCCACCGCTGATTGCCACATCGCCTGCGCACTCATCATCCGCGTGCAACAACACCTGACGCGCTCCCGGCGGCGCCGTGTAGCCCAGCGTCTGGCGTGTGTACGTCAACGCTTCGGCATGCATTTCCTCATGCCAGGCGCTCAGTTGCGCAAAATAGCCCAGTGCCGCATCCGGCGAATCCTGCAGCCGCTCCCCGACCGCTGCGCGTACCGACTGCAGATAATCCAGGGTCTGCGCAGGATCCGGCAGCGGCAGATTCCAGCGCGTCGCGTGCGGTACACGTGCCGAGTCGTAGCATTGATCTGCGCCATCGAGCAGCGACGCGCGTACCATGTTATTGCCGTGGCGGCGCAGGCACCAGTATTCCTGGAACCAGCCGATGTGACCCAGTTCCCACAGCAGCGGGTTGACGATGTCCAGGCGAGGACCCAGCCATTGTTCAGTCGTGACAGCGGAGACCAGATCCAGCGTGCGGCGCCGTGCCGCATCGAGCATGGTGATCAGTCCGGCAGGGTCCGCTGAAAGTGCGTTCATTGAAAATACGTCCGCTGGGAATGCATTACTCATTGCGCATTGCAGTTTGTTATAGTCGTCGCCAGTGTATCCGGATCACCGCTCCATGAACATTGCCCTCGTTACGCCTGCAGGCCCGCGATCCCGTTATGGCAACCGCAACACTGCCGTGCGCTGGGCGCGCATGCTGCGCACACACGGTCACCATGTCACCGTACAGGAATCCTGGAACGGACGCGCCGCCGACCTGTTGCTTGCACTTCACGCCCGTCGCAGCCATGACTCGATCGTGCGATTTGCCGAACGTTTCCCCGAACGCCCCCTGATTGTTGCACTGACCGGCACTGATCTTTATCGCGATATTCGCACCGACGTCAATGCCCAGGAGTCGCTGGAACTCGCCACACGTCTCATCGTCCTTCAGGATCAGGGCTCGCTGGAATTACCACCGCGATTGCGCCGCAAGACAAGCGTTGTTTACCAATCCTGCGACGCCATTGAGCGCCAGCCGGTGCTGGATGATTGCTTTGAAATCATCGTCAGCGGGCATCTGCGGGCCGAAAAAGATCCATTCCGCGCCGCAGCTGCATTGCAGTATCTGCCGCAGGACAGCCACATCCGCATCACTCACATCGGCGGCGCCCGCACACCCGAATTCGCCTCGACCGCGCGCCACTGGATGAAGCGTGAGCCGCGTTATCACTGGTTGGGCGAAGTCACACACCGGCGCGCATTGACGCTGCTCGCGCGCAGCCGTGCAATGGTCATCAGCTCGCTGATGGAAGGTGGCGCCAATGTGGTCAGCGAAGCGCTCGTCGCCCGGACACCGGTCATCGCATCACGAATATCCGGCAATACCGGCCTGCTCGGCGCTGACTATCGCGGCTATTTTCCGGTGGGCAACGCACGCGCTCTGGCCCGGCTGCTCGCCAGAATAGAAACAGATTCGCAGTTTCTCGCCACGCTGCGCCGGCAGTGTGCTGCGCAGCGCAGACGCATCACGCCGGCCCGCGAACGCCGCACGCTGGTGCGGATTGTCGCCGATGCGGCGCGCGCCGAAATATCGTAACCTGTTGTTTTTATTGTATTATTTTTTAATCACTGCGCGCACCGGCGCGAAGCTGCGGCGGTGCGCCGGTGTCGGTCCCAGGCGTTGCAGCGCGGCCATGTGCAGCGCCGTGCCATAGCCTTTGTGACGGTCAAAACCATAACCGGGAAATGCTTCGTGCAGTTCCAGCATCACCGCATCGCGAGCCACCTTGGCCAGAATTGATGCGGCAGAGATCGCCGGAACGATTGCATCGCCCTTCACAATCGCACGCGCCGGCATGGCAACCTGCGGGCAATACAGACCATCGACCAGAATCTGCGCCGGCGGCGTACTTAACTGCAGCACCGCACGCTGCATGGCCAGCAAACTGGCTTGCAGGATATTCAGCGTATCGATTTCTTCCACGGTCGCGCTGGCGACCGCCCAGCATACAGCGCAGTTGCGAATTTCCCCGGCGAGCTGCTCGCGGCGCCGCGCCGATAATTTTTTGGAATCGGCAAGACCCGACAGCGGCGGCGGATCTTCCAGAATCACCGCGGCAGCAAACACCGGCCCGGCCAGCGGCCCGCGCCCCGCTTCATCCACTCCGCAGACCAGGCGCACGGTAGTCAGCGCGCGGCAGCCGTCAGGTACGGCA
>JANNHN010000554.1:0-6485 GCA_031404395.1 Betaproteobacteria bacterium | reverse complement strand
CAACGCACTGACCGCGAGCAACGGCTTCGATCATCCGCGCCTGATCATGCTCAATGCCGACCTTGAGTTTCTGCGCCTGGAACTGCGCGCCGTCGAGGCTGAGCACCGGGTGCGCTTCGCGGAGGCACGACGCCTGCGCTTTACCGGCATCAACGATGCAGCAGGTGCACCCGGCTTCCAGCTTGCCGGCACCACATCCGCGGACGCGCTCACCGACGGACAGCGCTGGATCATCTCCAGCATCGACAACACCCGCATCAAAATGACCGGGGGCGGCGAGGTCGTCGGCACAGTGCCGGCAGGGGTGCCGCATTTTGCAATGCCCGCAATCCACTGGAATACCCTGCTGACGCTGCTGCCCACGGCACTGATCATTGCGCTGGTCGGGTTCATGGAGGCCATTTCCATCGCCAAGTCGATGGCTACCCGCACCAGGCAGCGCATCGATCCGGATCAGGAACTGGTCGGGCAGGGACTCGCCAATATCGTCGGCAGTTTTTTTCAGTCGTTCCCGGTCAGCGGATCGTTCTCGCGCTCCGCAGTCAATCTGGCGAGCGGCGCGGTCAGCGGTTTGTCCTCGGTAGTCGCGGGTGCCATCATACTGATCACGCTGCTGCTGTTTACCCCGCTGCTCTACCACCTGCCGCAGGCTGCGCTCGCCGCCATCATCATGCTTGCCGTCGTCAACCTGGTGAACTTCAAAGCCATCATCCATGCATGGCAAGCGCATCGGCATGACGGTATCGCCGCCATAGTGACCTTCCTGGCAACGCTGAGCTTTGCCCCGCACCTCGACAACGGCATCCTCGTCGGCGCCGCGCTGGCCATCATCCTCTACCTCTACCGCACCATGCGGCCGCGTGTCGCCGTGCTGGGACGTCATGCCGACGGCACGCTGCGCGACGCGCACATTTTCGATCTGCCAACCAGCGAGAGCCTGATCGCCATCCGCTTCGACGGTTCGTTGTTTTTTGCCAACGTGCCCTATTTCGAGGACACCATTCTCGAACAGGCGGCGCAGCATCCGCAGGCGCGTTACGTGCTTGTGGTGGGCGATGCCATCAATGAACTCGACGCTTCAGGAGAGGAAATGATCCGCCATCTCGTGCAGCGTCTGCGCGAGAACGGCGTCACCATGGTGTTCAGCGGTCTGAAACGGCAGGTGCTGAGTGTGATGGAGAAAACCGGGCTATACGAAAAAATCGGCCCGCAGCACTTCTACCGGACCGAGGAACATGCGCTGGAAGCCATCGCACAGGTGCTGCAGGATCCGGCATTCAACGCCACTTACTTTCCGTGGCGCGCGACGACGACGCGCACCACCACCACCAACGATATCATTTAACTTGTTGTTTTTATTAGATTTATCGGACCACAATCACCGGCCGCGTGCAGCGCGTGAGCACCTCCATGGTTTCGCTGCCGAGCAGTAACGCCGCCAGCCCCTTGCGCCCGCGCGAGGGCATCACAATCGCGTCGCAGTTGCGCGACCGTGCAGTAGCAATGATTTCCTTGTAAGGACGGTCGGCGCTGGCCATGCGGCTGCTGCAGGCCACGCCGGATTTCGCCGCCAGCACCTCGGCACGCGCCAGATAGGCCTTGGCATTTTCCTGCGCACCGCTCTCGTAACTGTCCATCCAGTCCGGTTCGGGCACGTAACCTTCAGCGAAGATCATCGGATCCAGACGCGGCAGCACGTAGAGGAGCGAGACGCGCCCCGCGGACATCCTGGCCATTTTGATGCCGGTGACCAGCGCCTTGCGTGACAGTTTGGATCCGTCGGTGTAAATCAGAATGTGCTTGAACATGCTGAACCCTCCTGTTTATCGGCTCTTGGATCGTGACCGTTTGCAGAAACCAGACTATCACGGTGCCGCCCGCGATGCACAGGCGCGCTTATAATCACCAGCCATGGCCAACCGCCTCTCGAAAATCGTCACCCGCACCGGCGACGACGGCACCACCGGACTCGCCTCCGGCGACCGTATTGCCAAGGATCAGCCGCGCGTCGCAGCACTGGGCGATGTCGATGAACTGAACAGCACGATCGGCCTGCTGCTGGCCGAACCGCTGCCGGCAGAAGCGCGTGAGGCGCTCTCCGGCGTACAACACGATCTGTTCGACCTCGGCGGCGAATTGAGCCTTCCCGGACATGCCCTGATCAGCGCGGCGCACCTCGCGCGCCTCGATGGCCTGGTCGAACAGTTCAATGCCGGCCTGCCGCCGTTGAAGGATTTTGTACTGCCCGGCGGCACCCGCGCCGCCGCGCTGGCGCATGTGGCGCGCACGGTCTGCCGACGCGCGGAACGCACACTGGTCGCACTGATGAATGCAGCGCCGTCCAATGTCGCACCGGTTAATGAAGAAAATAAAGAAGGAAATAAAAAACCGTCCCGGCTACCGATGCAATACCTGAACCGGCTGTCGGATTTTCTGTTCGTGCTGGCGCGAGCGCTTAATCGTACCGACGGCGGCAACGACATACTCTGGCAGCAGGGCCGCAACCGCAACTAGCTCAGCGCCGCTCTGCGCGTACCCTGTCGAGATGCGCGCACACCAGCCGCGCGCCGTCCAGCAACCGCGGTGTAGGCTGCTGAATCAGATCGGGGGCAATGTGCTGTGCGGGCACCGACCCCAGCGGCGGCGGCAATGCTGCCCACCGCGCAACGAAACCGGACGGTGACTCCGCCGAACCGCCGCCGAGCGCAATCTCCGGCCGCGCCGCCAGCAATCCCTCGCGCGACACTTCCGGGGTCAACGCCTGCAGATCCCCGAACACATTGATGCCGCCGCACAAACCGATAATCTCACTGATGACATGCGCGTTGCTGACGGTCATCAACGGCCTGCTCCAGATTTCATAGAACACGCGTACCGGTGGTGTGCTGTAACGGCGTTCGCGCAGCTCACGCAATCCGGCGCTGAACGCAGCCCGCGCAACCGCACTCTCCACCAGCGTTCCTGACAACGCAGCGATGGCCGTCATGCTGTGCGCGATTTGCTCGAGACGTGCAGCCCCCGCAACGAATACCGGCAAACCGATGCGCTCCAGCCGCGCAATCACTTCAGGCGGCGTTCCGCCCTGCCAGGCCAGCACCAGATCCGGGTGCAGCGTCAGTATGCGTTCAATATCAAATTGCACCGCATCACTGATCACCGGCAGCCGTTGCGCCTGCAGGGGGTAGTTGCTGAAGCGCGCAACACCGACGAGACGATCTCCGGCGCCGGCGGCAAAAGCCAACTCAGTCAAATGCGGGGTCAGCGTGATGATGCGTTGCGCGGGCTGCGTCAAACGAATCACTGAGCCGCGTGCGTCTGCGGTCTGCACGGTCTGAGCATGACTGCCGCAAACCAGGATGCCTGACAGCACCCCTGACAACAATCCGGTGAGGGCGGCGCGGCGCCACGGCATCCGTGTCTCTGAACATCCGGCCGCAATGCTCATGCGGTCAGCACCGACTGAATCAGCGCGGCTCTTCCATCAAGCGCAGCATGCGCGCACTGGTCTGACGCAGCCGCGACGACAGCATGGTGACCATCTTCACCAGTATCTTCGATCCCAGATCCGGATGATCAATAATGATTTTTGCCATATTGTCACGGGTCAGTACTGCGAAGAGCGTCGGCTGGGATGCCATGCAGGTTGCGAATCGCGGCTCGCCGTCAATCATCGACATTTCACCCAGCGTCATACCGGGGCCGGCGCTGGTCATGTGCTGCTGCTCGGCGCGGAAGTTTTTTTTGAGAATGTCAATTTCACCCTCGACAATCAGTATCATGAAATCACCTTCATCACTCTCGCGGATGATGATTTCACCGGGCTGTGCACGGTACACCTCCATGTAGCCGGCCAGACTGGAAATGTCTTCCTGCGAGAATTCGGCAAAAAATTGCGACTTCCCGACCAACCCGGATATCTCGCCGGCAACAGCAGTCCCGGCCCCCACGCGCTCCAGCGTGGCAAGGTTGCTCCGGTCGCTTATTGCGCTGCGATAGTCTTCTGCCATGTTGGAGGTGTAATTCGGGGTTGTAATGCGAGATTGTAATTACATCAAGTCAGTGTAGCGCATCCCGGGCCGCGGGCTAATCCGCGGCCACCGTCTTCAGTCGGCGCTTGCGCACGCCGTCGGCCAGCGTGTCCAGCAAAGTCCGGCTCTCCTCCCAGCCTATACAGCCATCGGTGATGCTGACGCCATACGCCAGCGGTTTGCCAGGAACCAGATCCTGGCGCCCCGCCTTCAAATGGCTCTCGACCATGACGCCGAATATGCGGTCGTCGCCGCCGGCAATCTGGCGGGCCACGTCCTGTCCGACATCGACCTGCTTCTCCGGCTTCTTGCTGCTGTTGCTGTGGCTGAAATCGATCATGATGCGCGCCGGAATGCCGGCTTCGGCCAGGCCGCGCCCCGTGGCATCCACGCTCGCCGCGTCATAATTGGGCGCCTTGCCCCCGCGCAGGATCAAATGACAATCCTCGTTGCCGGTCGTCGATACGATCGCCGAATGACCGCCTTTGGTGACTGACAGAAAATGGTGCGGCGCCTGCGCCGCACGAATCGCGTCAATCGCGATCTTGATGTTGCCGTCGGTGCCATTCTTGAATCCCACCGGACACGACAGGCCCGAAGCGAGCTCGCGATGTATCTGTGACTCGGTGGTGCGGGCGCCGATGGCACCCCACGACACCAGATCCGCAATGTATTGCGGCGTGATCATGTCGAGGAATTCGCAGCCCACCGGCATGCCGCTCTCGTTCAATTGCAGCAGCAGCTCGCGCGCAATGCGCAGCCCCTCGTTGATGTGAAAACTGCCGTCCAGTTTGGGATCGTTGATCAAACCCTTCCACCCGACGGTGGTGCGCGGCTTCTCGAAATACACGCGCATGACAACCACCAGATCGCCGGCCAGCGCATGTTTCGCCTCCAGCAGCTTGCCGGCATATTCCCTGGCGGCCTTGACGTCATGCACCGAGCACGGCCCCATGATCACCAGCAGGCGGTCGTCGGCGCCGTGCAGAATACGATGTATCGCCTGACGCGCATCGTAGGTGGTGGTCGCCGCTTTCTCGCTCAGCCCCAGTTCGCGCAGCAAATGCGCCGGGGGCGCCAGCTCCTTGATTTCCTTGACCCGCAAATCGTCGGTACGGTGCAGCATTTTGCCTTGAGCCTTCCTTAACTTTCCATATAATCAATGCATTATAAACGATTCGGCGATTTCCCTACACCGTGCCGCCAACGGTCAGCCCATCGATCCGCAGCGTCGGCTGGCCAACGCCGACCGGCACGCTTTGACCTTCCTTGCCGCAGGTGCCCACACCCGGATCAAGGCGCATGTCGTTGCCGATCATGGCCACGCGGGTCAGCGCATCCGGTCCATTGCCGATCAGCGTCGCGCCCTTGACCGGATAAGTCACTTTGCCGTTTTCGATCATCCAGGCCTCGGATGCCGAGAACACGAACTTGCCGCTGGTGATATCGACCTGCCCGCCGCCGAAATTGACGGCATACAGCCCGCGATCGACCGAAGCGATGATTTCCGCCGGATCCCGGTTGCCGTTCAGCATGCAGGTATTGGTCATGCGCGGCATCGGCATCTTCACCGGCGGCATCGGTGAGAACGACGCGCTGGTGCGGGCCGAGATCTGCAGCGGCCTGTCGTGGATGGGCGTCAGCCTGGACGCCACGCGCAACCGCTGCGCGAAGAACCCCCTCAGCGATGGCGCATCGCGCTGCCGTGTGCAGGTGCTGGCGTCGCAAGAGGACGAACAGATCGCCCGTCACACGTGGGCGCTGCTGCAGGAGAAGTCTTGACGATCAAGAGCCCGGCGCCGGCCTGCGCCACACGCGCCAGCGCCGGCGCACCGCCAACAGCGACAGCACCGATCCAGCGATCACCAGCCCCCAGGCCGCGACCGAGGCCACGCGCAGCAGCGTGCCGTTGAAGTCCTCGCCATCGGCGTAGTCCATGATGTGCAGCCGCCAGAAGAAGTCGTACCAGACCCAGGCCTCGTTGCGTGAGGTCACGAACTCGCCGGTCAGGCCATCGAGGTAGATGCGGGTGGCCAATGTGTCGTCGAAACGCAGCCGCCACAGGTCGCCTCTGCCGCCGGTTTCGGCGACGATGCCCAGACGCAGTGGAACGCTCGCCACGCGCTCCAGCGCTTTCACCGTCGCCTGACCCTGATAAAGGCCCTGGCCGAAGCGCCGCAGCGCGGGCTCATCGGGTGGCGTCCAGGCAGCGCCGTCGGCCGGCACAATGACGGGTTTGAGCCCACCGCGAAAATTCAAACGCAGTGCCGGGCCTTGCGGCGTGGCGACAGCGGCAATCGCCGCCACTTCGCCGAGTTGCGCCGCCGCCTGCAGGCCCGGCGCCACACGTGCGGCCCAGCCGGCGGGCAGCACCACCACGGGCGGCTTGACGGTGTCGCCGCCCTTGACCCAGGGTTTGAAGGGCAGCAGCGAAAACACGATGCCGCCCGTGACCCA
>JANNHN010000553.1:0-5549 GCA_031404395.1 Betaproteobacteria bacterium | reverse complement strand
CCCATGCAGCCCGGCGCCGGCAACAAGGAATTCATGGCGGCGTGGGAGCGTGTCGAAGCGCATCTGCGGCTGCACAAGCCCGAGTTCATCGTGTTTCAGGCGGGGGCCGACAGCATCGCCGGTGATCCGCTGGCGCATCTGCAGTACACACCGGCGGCGCATGCACACGCTGCGCAACGGCTGTGTGTGCTGGCCAACGACATGTGCCAGGGCCGCATCATGGGGTTCGGCGGCGGCGGTTATAACCGCAATAACCTCGCTTTGGGCTGGTGCGGCGTGCTCGACGCGTTCATCCGCGGCTCGGAATAGCGTGCGTGTTAAAAGACAACGGCAGCCACAGAGTTCACAGAGGTCACAGAGAAGAACAAAACCGGCATCCGGGTTGTGAAGCAAATATCGACTTGCGGGTTCATGTTTTGGTTTCCTCTGTGCTCTCTGTGTCCTCTGTGGCTAAAAAGTTTTTGACTTAAAGTATCCATGACAAACCTCAAACTCAGCGTCCTCGACCAGTCGCCGATCATCAGCGGGCACACACCACAGCAAGCCATACAGCAGACCATCCGTCTCGCGCAGGCCGCAGAGCAGCTGGGGTATTACCGCTACTGGTGCGCCGAGCATCATTCGGTCATGGCGCTGGCCGATCCGTGTCCGGAAATTCTGGTGACGCGCGTGGCCGCGGCAACCTC
This sequence comes from Betaproteobacteria bacterium, assembly GCA_031404395.1. GTDB lineage: Bacteria > Pseudomonadota > Gammaproteobacteria > Burkholderiales > SG8-41. The sequence continues at coordinate 4,863 of JANNHN010000553.1, read as the reverse complement.
GACCATCCGCGTCGGCACCGGTGGCGTGCTGTTGCCTTACTACAGTCCGCTGAAAATCGCCGAGCAATTCCGCATGCTCGAGGCATTGTTTCCGGGACGCATCGATCTGGGTATCGGCCGCGCGCCGGGTGGCGACCAGGCCACCGCGACGGCAATGGGGCAGGGGCGTTATCCGTCGGCGGATGATTTCCCGGAGCAGGTGCAGTATCTGGCCGCGTACCTGGACGATGATTTGCCGGAGGATCACCCGTTTGCACACGTGAAAGCACAGCCCGCCGGCCCGCACAGCCCGCAGATCTGGCTGCTTGGCTCGTCGGATTACAGCGGCGCGCTGGCGGCGCAACTGGGATTGCGTTTTGCGTTTGCGCATTTCATCAGTGCGCGCGGCGGCGATGTGGTGATGCGCGATTTCAGGAAGCGTTATCAGCCTTCAGCGCGCGAACCGCAGCCGCAGGCGCTGGTCTGCGTGTTCGTGATCTGCGCTGAATCGCAGGCCGCAGCGGAGCGGTTGGCACAGAGCGTTGATCTGCGCCGGCTGAACATGGATTACGGCGTCAACGCACCGGTGCCGACGCTGGCAGAAGCCGAGCGTTATCCGTACACCGATGTTGATCGCCAACGCATCGCGCACCACCGCCGTCGTGTGGTGCTCGGCACGCCGGCTGTCGTTAAACAGCGATTGCTGGAGATTCAAGTCGAATTTGCCGCCGATGAATTGATGGTCATTACCATCACCGGCGACTATGACACGCGCCTGCGTTCGTATGAGCTCGTCGCCGGTGCCTTCGGCCTTTGTCATCCGTAATTCGCGCGGGCGCGTTAACGTGGGCATCGGGCTGCTCCGGCGCAGATCACGGCGGCAGATCTTGATACCCCGTTGTTTTTATTGATTTATTTCAGGAGGAAACATGAAACAACTGATTGCTGCTGTCATTTGCGCGATGTTTGCACTGTCCACTGCCTATGCACAAGACAAAGGCGAAGCCAAAAAAGCAGCGCCTGCCGCCGAGAAAAAAGCGCAGAAGGCGGCGCCTGCTACTGAAAAGAAAGCCGAGAAAGCCAAAAAAGAGCCCAGCGAAGCGCAGAAAAAACAGCAGGAGCGCATGAAAGACTGCAACGCCAAGGCTGAAGGCAAGTCCGGCGACGAGCGCAAGAAATTCATAAGCTCGTGCCTGAAGGGCGAGACCGCAGCCCCCAAGAAAGAACCCAGCGCAGCACAGAAAAAACAGCAGGAACGCATGAAGAGCTGCAATGCCAAGGCTGAAGGCAAGTCCGGCGACGAGCGCAAGAAATTCATGAGCTCCTGCCTGAAAGGCTGATTCCCGCAATATCCGGCGGCCGTATTGCAGCAGCGGTTGCAGGAGGGGCATACTGGAAACGGTATGCCCTTTTTCTTTGGTGGAACGATTCCGGATCATCGGGTGCGCGGCGGCATGAACGTGCTGTGTACCGGCATCGCCTGCGTCTTGCTGGGGGTTTGTATGAATGCTGAGGCTGCTGAAAATTTTGACGTTCGCCGCGCTGTCATGATCGCCGAGATCGCACGGATGGTGCACGACACGGCGCGCGAGACCGGGCGCGAGGCGCTGGACCCGCGGGTGATCGCCGCGCTGCGCAAGGTGGATCGACACCGTTTTGTGCCGTCGTCGCAGATTACACAGGCCTACGACAACCAGCCGCTGCCCATTGGCCAGGGGCAGACCATTTCGCAGCCCTTCATCGTTGGGCTGATGACCGATCTGCTGGGCGCCGGTCCCGGCGACAAGGTGCTGGAGGTCGGCACCGGCTCGGGTTATCAGGCGGCAGTGCTGGCCGAAATAGTGCGTGCGGTCTATTCCGTCGAAGTGATCGAACCGCTGGGCCGTGAAGCAGCGCGGGTATTGGCAGCCGCGGGTTATCGCAATGTGCATACGCGCGTCGGCGATGGCTATGCCGGCTGGCCGGAGGAAGCGCCGTTCGACGCGATCATGGTCACGGCCGCGGCGCCGGATGTGCCGCAACCGCTGATCGATCAATTGAAAACCGGCGGCCGGCTGGTAATTCCGCTGGGCGCGCGCGGCGCGCAGTCGCTGTATGTCATCGAAAAGGACGCGCGCGGCGGCGTGACGCGCCGCAAGATCATCGATGTGCGTTTTGTGCCTCTGACCCGGAAACCAGCAGGCTGATATCCAACTCCTGCAGCAGTACTGCCAAGGCCGCTGTTTTGCAGTGCAGCATAGCGGGCTTTCAGCACCAAAATAAAGCAATGGGGTTGGGGCGCGCACCGCAGGGTGGCGCGCATGAGCTGTTTTTCCCTGGATGGCACCCGCAATCGCACCTGCGGCAGCATGGCACGGTGGTTGCTCTGTGTAGAGCAGACAATCATCGGCGGCATATGCCGGGGAGACCACAGTGGCATGGGCACACACTATTGATGCGCTGGCGGCAGAGCAGTCGTTGTCGGAGCAAGAAGCCGAGACATTGTTCGCAGCCATTTTCGACGGCGGCGTGCCGGATCTCGAACTGGGCGGTCTGCTGGCGTTGCTGGAACAGCGACCGTTGACGCAGCAGGAACTGGCTGGTGTGCTGGCGGCATTATCGCCGCGGGTGTTCCAGATGAATGCACTGGATTCACAATGGCGTCCGGTGCTGATGCCCTCGTATGGCGCACTGCGCGAACAGCCGAACCTGGTGCCGTTGCTGGCGTTGAGCCTGCAGCGGCTGGGCATTCCGGTGCTGGCGCACGGCATGTTGAGCGGCGAGCGCGGCGTAGCGACCGCCGGCATATTCCGTGAACTGGGGGTCATGCCCTGCGCAAGTCTCGCGCAGGCGCAGCAGGTGTTGCGTGATGGACAGGTGGCCTTTGTGCTGACCGGTGCGCTGGCGCCGGCGCTGGCCGACCTGCTGGCGCTGCGGGTGCGATTGGGCGGTGGCGCACTGGCGCGTCTGCTGGCGCGTCTGGCCGATCCGCTGGGCGGCGCGGCGTTGCAACTGATGCCGACTGAGCACGACTATGAGCGCGTGATGCTGCAATCGCTGTTGTGCGACAACGATACGAGTGCGTTGTTGTTCGAGACCGGCGACGGCGAACCAGTGGTTGATGCGCAATGCCGGCCGGCCATCGACATGGTGCGCAGCGGCAGCGTGCAGGCATTGTTCGATGCCGAAGCGACGCCACGCTGTGCGCATCCGCTGCCGGCCGTCGATGATCTGCAGGGTACCGCGCGCTGGATCACCGGCGTACTCGAAGGGCGTATTCCCATGCCCGCGCCGATTGCCAACCAGTTCGCGTGTTGTCTCTATGGCGCCGGTTATGCGCAGGACATGAATGAGGCAAAGGCGGTTGCCGCTGTGGAAACCAGCAGTCTGGCCGCAGCCTGATTCTGCTCGGCGTTCTCCCTGATTACAGAGTGGCTTTTGCCGGTGGCCGCGTGCTGCTGTGCTAGACTGCGCGCTGCATTGCAGGCTTTTTTATTCTCATAACAATTCCGATTGAAAGGAGTGCGCACATGGGAGCGATATTCCAGTCTTTGGGGCGGACCGTTCTTGCCGGTTTCGTCATTCTCATAGTCATTATTCTCGTCGCCGGCAGCGGCGCGCGGGGCGCCGGCGATCATGCTTGGTGGGCGTTCGTGATGCGCTGGCTGCATGTGATGTCCGGCGTGATGTGGATCGGCCTGCTGTGGTATTTCAATTTTGTGCAGATCCCGTCGATGCCGAAAATCCCCGACGAGCAGAAACCGGCCATTGGCAAGGTGATCGCGCCGGAGGCGCTGTTCTGGTTTCGCTGGGCAGCGCTGGCTACCGTAGTCACCGGGCTGATCGTTGCCGGCATGAACGGTTACCTCGGCACTGCGCTGATGTTCGGCAAGCCGTTCACCGCGATCGGCATCGGCATGTGGCTTGCGCTGATCATGGCCTTCAACGTGTGGTTCATCATCTGGCCGAATCAGAAGAAGGCGTTGGGTATCGTGCAGGTCGAGGCCCCGGCCAAGGCAGCCGCCGCGCGTCTGGCGATGCTGACTTCGCGTGCCAACACCATGCTGTCGATTCCGATGTTGTTCTGCATGGTGGCGCAGCAAAACGGCGGGTTGTAAAGCCGCAAGCGGTACCTTTCCAGCGAAAACGCCCGGGATCCCCGGGCGTTTTTGTTGGCGCTTGCTGCTCAGCGTGGCTGCGGTGTTTTGTCCAGCCCTTCGACCTTCATGCCGGGGCCTATACCGCGCTTGTGGAACCAGCCGAGGTTCATTTCCAGCGCGTAGCGTGCCGGACGTGCCGCGTAATGCGAGTCGCGGGTGTGCGGTTTCATGTCTTCGATATTGAGAATGATGCCTGCATCGTCGAGGAAAGCCACCGACAGCGGAATCCAGGTGTTCATCATCCACATCCCGTGATAGGCGAGGCTGTCAAACACAAACAGCATGCCGCGGCTCTCCGGCAACATGCGCCGGTGCATCAATCCCTGCATGCGGTCCGGATCGGTAATCGCCACTTCGACCACGAATTTCTGCTTGTTCGCCTCGAGTTCGAGCTGCGGCATGGCGGCGCCGGCGCCGGCGCTGGTCAGGCACAAGGCAGCAATCAGCAGCAGGCGCGGCATAAGTGCCGGTGCAAAGTGCAGAGTGCAAAATGCAGAATGGAAGTCCGTTTCGCGGGATTGCCCTTCATTCTGCATTTTGCACTGCGCACTCATCACTAGTTTTTGCCGCTGCTGCCAAAGCCGCCGGCGCCGCGGCTGGAAGCGGTGAAATCATCGACGATATTGAAGGCGACCTGCACGACGGGTACGACCACCAGTTGTGCCAGGCGTTCCAGCGGGTTGATGGTGAACGCCGCGTTGCTGCGGTTCCAGGTGGATACAAAGAGTTGTCCCTGATAGTCGGA
>JANNHN010000552.1:0-1668 GCA_031404395.1 Betaproteobacteria bacterium | reverse complement strand
CATGTTTTTACATTGGCTGCACTACTATCGTGCGCGCTTCAAACTGACGCTGCACCGCGAAGACGACGCCATCGCCGCCTATCGCGACGCGCTGGCGGTCAACCCGCAGTTCGCCCTGGCAGCCGCCGGCGTTGCGATGATCGAAGCCTCCCGCCAACGCTGGGACGCCTCGGCGCAGGCACTGCAGCAGGTGCTGCAGATGACGCCGGACGACGCCGATATCTGGTTCAATCTGGGTTATGTGCGTCAACAGCAGAACGACGACACCGCGGCCATCGACTGCTTTGAACGCGCCGTCGCATTGAAACGCAGCATCGACCGCGCCTGGTTCGGCATGGGACTTTCGCACCGCAAGCGCGGCGATACCGAAAAAGCCATTGCCGCCTTCAAGGTGGCCGCGGATCTGCAGCCGATGAATCCGCATGCTTTTTACGAGCTGGCCATGGCGCAACTGGCGGTGAGCAATCTGGACGAGGTCCACAAGATCATCCGGCATGTATCAGGTTTCGATCCGCAAATGACACGTCAACTGGTACGCGAAACCGGGCAGCACCCGGAGGGTGTGCAACTGCGGTGAAACTGCATGTGGCGACGTCGCTGACCGACGTGGATCCGCAAGACTGGAACCGTTTGGCGGGCGACGATCCTTTTCTGCAGCACGCGCTCCTGCACGCGTTGCATGAAACCGGCTGCGCCAGTCCCGAGACCGGTTGGGCGCCGCAATATCTGTTATTGCGCAATGGCAACACACTGGCGGGTGCGATGCCGCTCTATCTCAAATCGCACTCCTACGGCGAATATGTATTCGACTGGGCCTGGGCCGATGCCTACCACCGCCACGGTATCGAGTACTACCCGAAACTGCTGAGCGCCATTCCGTTCACGCCGGTGGTCGGTGCGCGACTGCTGGTGCAGCAACCGGAATACCGCGATCAACTCATCACCGGCGCTCTGGCGCTCGCCCGCCGCACCAAAACCGGCTCGCTGCATGTACTGTTTCCGGCAGCGACTGATCTGGAATGTCTGGCCAGACACGGCTTCCTGCTGCGCCAGGGCTGCCAGTTTCATTGGCAAAATGAAAATTACGCTGATTTCGATGCTTTTCTTGCGCAACTCAATCACGACAAGCGTAAGAAAATCCGCCAGGAGCGGCGGAAAGTACGCGACGCAGGAATCACCTTTCGCTGGGTCGAGGGTGACAGCATCAAGGATGCGGACTGGGAATTTTTTACCCACTGCTATCGCCAGACCTATCGTGAACACCGTTCCACGCCATACCTGAATCTGGAATTTTTCCGACGCATCGGCGCCGCAATGCCCGGCAACATCGTGATGATGTGCGCCGAGCGCGACCACAATCCCATTGCGGCATCACTGCTCATCCGCAACGGCACCCGCCTCTACGGCCGCCACTGGGGTGCCATCGAACATCATCCGTCCCTGCACTTCGAAGCCTGTTACTACCAGGGCATCGAGTACACCATCGCCCGCGGCCTGCAGGTTTTCGAAGGCGGCGCACAGGGCGAGTACAAAATGGCGCGCGGACTGTTGCCGGTGACCACGCAATCGGCGCACTGGCTGGCGCATCCCGAATTTTCGGCCGCAATCGAAAAATTCCTCCACCGCGAGTCATCGTTGATGGCCGAATATGGCCGCGAGCTTGCCACG
>JANNHN010000551.1:0-5982 GCA_031404395.1 Betaproteobacteria bacterium | reverse complement strand
ACCAGGTTTCACCTTTCACCGCGGCATAGATGATGTCCGGCCCGCCGACGCCGCGCGCGAGGCAGTTGAACACCCCCGCACTGCAGGTGTGCGAATCGCTGCACACCAGCACCGAACCGGGCAGCGCGTAACCATGATCCGCGACCAGCTGGTGGCCGATGCCCTGCTCGCGGCCGACATCATGGAAGCGCCGGATGCCGAAACGTTTGACGAACTCGCGTCCCGTGACGTGTGCGGCAGCCGCAATCTGATTGGGCGCCGGCACCCGATGATCGAAAACGACGATGATTTTTTCCGGATCGGCGAGACGCAGGATTTCACGCCAGTTGTTGGGCATGAAATTATTGTCGAACAGGATCACGGTATCGACGCCCACCGTCACCACGTCGCCGGGCGCCACGGTCTTGCGCCCGCTTTTGGCAGCGAGGATTTTTTCGGCGATGGTCATGCCCATTTCAGACTCCGTGATGAGTTATGGTCATTGGTGATTAAGTAATTGGGTTATTGGCCGCGCAAGGCGAAATACGCCGTGTGGCTCCCGTCCTGCAAATGCCCCAATCCTTAATCACCTAATCACTTAATTACCTAATCACCCATTAACAATTACCAGTCACCGTTTTCCGGTTATCCGCCGGTGTACTTGCGTTCCATGTCGTCGAGCGTCTTCATGCCCATCAGGTCATTGAGTTCCTCAAAGCCGACCTGCAGATCGGTGCGCTCGACCACGCTGTTGTTGCCGACCACCTCCCGCTGGAACACGTCCAGCGCATTCATCATGCCGCGCAGTGCGGCAGTGGTCAGCAGGCGCGGGTAACTGACTGCCGCAACGCCGATGTCCTGCAACTGCTTCGGACTCATCAGCGGCGTGGTCTTGCGCGGCCTCATGCCCAGGCCCATGTTGACGATCAGCGGTTTGGGCACGTTTTTCGCAACCTTGGCGATATCCTCCTTCGACAGCAGCGCGTCGGCATACATCACGTCGGCGCCGGCCTCGGCGTACAGATTCAAACGGCGGATCGCCTCATCGACGCCGTGCGGCCCGGCAGCATCGGTGCGCGAGACGATCACAAAATCATTATCCCTGCGCGCATCAACCGCGGCCTTGACCTTCTGCACCATTTCTTCCGCCGGGATGCACGACTTGCCTGCCATATGGCCGCAGCGCTTGGGCCACACCTGATCCTCGATCATCAGCGCCGCCATGCCGGCCTTCTCGAAGGCGCGGACGACAAAATGCACGGTCATCGCATTGCCGTAGCCGGTGTCGGCGTCGGCGCGCAGCAGAAGATCGGTGCAGTCGGCCAGCCGCCGCGCGTTGTTGAGGTTCTCTTCGAAAGTCATCACGCCGCGGTCGGCCCAGCCCATGCGGCTCTCCGACACGCCGGCGCCGGAAATCGCCGCCGTTTTAAAACCCGCGCGCTCGACCAGCCGCACGCTGTAGCCGTCATAGACGCCGGGTTGAATCAGAATTTCCGGTGCATGGATCAGCGCTTTGAACTGTTTGCCTCTGCTGGTCATGGCGTCCTCCCTCGGGAGCCGCATTGTAGCGCCATGACCGGCGCGCGCCGGGCGCCCTCCGGATTTAATCGCTTGTTGTTTCCCGGCAGGCGCACCGGATTCTCCGGCATCTGGCTGTCCGGGCAATTCCGGTCAGGGTTCGGAATGGAATTTGTAGGTACTACCCTGCTTTTTCGCAGCATACATTGCAGCGTCGGCTTGTTTGAGGAGTGCGTCCGCACTGCTGCCATCCTGCGGGTACATTGCAATGCCGATGCTGGCCGTTACCGTAACCTCCTTGCCGTCCAGCACGTACGGGAGGCCCACGGCGTCGATCATGCGCCGGGCCACAAGCCCTGCGCTCTCCGGCTGACTCAGCGCGGTCAACAGTATGGTGAATTCGTCGCCGCCGAACCGCCCGAGCCGGCCATCGCCATCGTCCATCCAGCCGCGCCCGATGGTGTCCTCCTCGCGCAGTGTGCCGCGCAGTCTCACCGCGACCTCCTGCAGCAGCAGGTCTCCGGCTTTGTGACCCAGCGTGTCATTGACTTTCTTGAACCCGTCGAGGTCGAGGAACATCACCGCGAGAGTTTCCTGGTGCCGGGCGGCATGCGCGATCGCCCTGCGCATCCGCTGCACAAAGAAATCGCGTCGCGCGAGCCCGGTCAGGTCGTCATACATGGCGTGGCGACGCAGTTCCAGTTCGGCCAGCTTGCGCGCGGTGATATCACGGATATTCACTACGATGCCCCGGACTGCCGCATGGCCTCGCAGGTTCGTCCCCGTGGCCACAAAATACCTCCTGCCCGCAACCGTATGATTGCCCTCGAACTCGATGTGGTGCGCGCCCTCCGGATGGGCGATGATCTGGTCCAGCCAGCCGGTCACGGCCTCACGGTATTCTTCGCAGGCATATGCCGATATGGACAGGCCGATCAGGCTGGCTTCCGGCAAACCGAGCACCCGCACCTCCGCCGGTGTCGCATACTTTACTTTCAGGTCCGGACCCAGCAGCACCACGGCGTCCGAAGAATGCTCGATCAGGGCGCGATGAAACTGCTCGCTGCGGATGACCTCCTGTCGCGCCTCATGAAGGTCTGCCTCGTCCCGCTGGCGCCGCAGTTCCTGCGCCTTGATTACGTTGTCGGCGCGCCTGATGATGAAAAACAGCGCCAGATACAGCCCCAGCAGCACCGCCGTCACCTGCAGCGCGACCGCGTTGCGCGTCTCGTACACCTGCTGCAACAACGGAGAAATGTCGCTGTAGATCTCGAACACCGCCTCGATTTCGCGGCTGTCTTTCCTGTATACCGGGACATACGAGGACACCACGTCGATGTTCTCGACGGTCTGCTCAAAGGCGCTGAACTGGTTGCGATGAGTCAGTTCGCTCGTCGCCACGCCGGCGCGGGCCGACAGGAACCCGGCGTTGCCCGATTTGTCCTCGCCGATCTGCTTGAGCTCCGTGGAAAATACGGTCCGGCCCACGGGGTCGTAAATCTTGATCTTCAGCACCTGGGTGCCGACGAATTCCTGCGACACCATTTGCCGCAGGCGCTCAACCTCCGGGTGCCGCTGCAGTGCAGCAGCGTCCAGCGCCATGGACTCGCCAAACAGATTTGAAAATCCCGACCAGTGCATGCGTGAGATCAACTGGGTCAGCACCACATGGTGGCTCTCCTGAGCCTGGATCAGGTCCCGCACCGCGAGGCGTTGGTGCAGCGCAGTCAGCACCGCGGTGGCCAGCACGATGGCGACGAGGCTGGTTATCGAAAAATAACGCAGCAACCGGAAGGCTGGCCGCGCAGCAACGCCGGCGGCAATGTCCGTTGCTGTTGCTTGGCGCTTTTGTGTTTGTATGTCGGCGCTCATGCAGACTTCGTGCGCGATTGACACCCGGCATCAACTGGTTACAGCCACTGCCCGAAAAAGGATAGCACGACCCCGTTCCGCAGCGGTAGCAACTGCCATGGACTCACTGCCGATTCCCGTGATCATCGTCGATACCGGCCTTGCCGGGGCATCCATGACGCCGCTGTGGACCGCGCCGGCTGCACCATCAATCTTGTTCACCAAGCCACCGCGCCACCATCGACCGGGATGATGGCGCCGGTCATGAAGTTCGAGGCGTCGGAAGCCAGCAGCACGGCAATGCCCTTCAGATCGTCGGGTCCGCCGGTGCGTTTGAGCGGAATCTCGCGCTCGATGTTGTCCTTGTTTTTCTCGTAGAGCTTCTGGTTGATCGGCGTCACGAAAAACCCCGGACAGATCGCGTTGACCTGGATGTTGTGCTGCGCCCATTTCACCGCCAGATCGCGCGTGAAATTCACCAGCGCACCTTTGCTCGCGCCGTAGGCAATCGAGTTATAGGCCTCGGGGTTGCGGCCGACCAGCCCGGCAATTGAAGCAATGTTGATGATCTTGCCGCGTTTTTGCTTGATGAACTCGCGGCCGATGGCCTGCGCGCACAGAAAAGGCGCAGTGATGTTGAGATCAAACACCTGCTGCCAGCGCTCCAGCGGAGTGTCCTCCGGCGGCGCCACCCAGGCGCGGCCGGCGTTGTTGATCAGCACATCGACGCGGCCGAATTTTTTCAGCACTGCGTCCTTCATCGCTTCGATCTGCTCGATCTTGGTCACGTCGCAGCCCACGGCCAGCGCCTTGACGCCGATTTTTTCGATCTCCACCACTGCGGCTTCGCAAACATCCAGGCGCCGCGAACAGATCACGATGTTCGAACCCGCTTCGGCCAGTCCTTTCGCCATCTGCAGGCCGATGCCGGTGGCGCCGCCGGTGACTACGGCCACCTGCCCGTCGAGGTTGAACAAGTCCTTGATCGTTGCCATGAAAAATCCTCCAGAAAAACCTTTTTTGCCACAGAGGTCACAGAGAGCACAGAGAAAATCCAACAAAAACAACACAATATTAAAATCGGCCCGTGTTCTTCCGGGTCTGCCGTTCTCTGTGGCCTCTGTGGCCTTTGTGGCTAAAGCCTTTTAGTCGTCCTTCAATAACAATCCAGCAATGATATTGCGCTGGATTTCCGATGTGCCTTCGTAGATACGCACAATACGCGCATCGCGGAACGTGGTTTCGATGCCCGCTTCGCGCATGTAACCCATGCCGCCGTGGATCTGCACCGCGGCATCGACCACGCGGCCCAGCGCTTCGGTGGCAAACAGTTTTGCAGTGGACGCCTCCATGGTGCCGCGCTCACCCTGCAGCAGCGTATCGATCGCGCGCTGCGTGAGGCCACGCGCCGCATCGCGCGCCACCGCCATGTCGGCGAGCATCCATTGCAGGCCCTGGTGGTCGGCGAGTTTTTTACCGCCCTGGCTGCGCGTTTTCATGTACTCCGCGGTCTGCGCGATCAGCTTGTCCATCATGCCGCAGCAGCGCGCCGACACCGTAACGCGGCCCGCGGTCAGCGTTTTCAGCGCCTGCACATAACCCATGCCTTCGGCGCCGAGCAGATTCTCCGCCGGGATTGCGCAGTCGGTGAAAGCCAGCGGCGCCGTGGTGCAGCCGTGCATGCCCATTTTCAGTTCATTCCTGCCGATGCTGAAGCCCGGCGTGCCGCGCTCGACGATGAATGCTGAAATGCCTTTGATGCCCCTGGTTTTGTCGGTGATCGCCATCACCGTGAATACCTGCGCCAGCCCGGCGTTGGTAATGTAGATTTTTTCACCGTTCAGCACATAACGGTCGCCTTTTTTTACCGCCATGGTGCGCATCGCCGCCGGGTCGGAGCCCGCCTGCGCTTCGGTCAGGGCAAAGCTGCCGATCCACTCGCCGCTGGCCATGCGCGGCAGAAATTTACTCTTTTGCGCGGCCGTGCCCAGCGCATTGATGCCGGTGGTGCTGATGCCGGTGTGGTTGCCGATCAGCGTGGCGAAACCGTAATTGGTCTGCCCCATGACTTCCTCGATCGCGCACTTGCCGGCGAGATCGAGGCCGCTGCCGCCGTATTCCTCCGGTATCGTCAGCCCGAACAGCCCCATGTCGCGGGCGAGCTGAATCAGGTCGTCGGGGACGGCGTCGTTTTCCTCAATCCAGCGCGAGCGCGGATCGACCTGCTCGCGCACGAAGCGCGCCACTTCATCGCACAGTTGCTGCACTTCGGGGGATATCGTCATGAAACCTCAAGTTCAAGAACTTGCCACAGAGGACACAGAGTTCACAGAGAAAAACAAAGAAATCCAGATACCCGATTGGGAAATAACATAACTTATTGTTTTTATTGATATTTTTCTTGGTGTTCTCTGTGCCCTCTGTGGCTAAAGCTTTTAAGCTTTTCAGTTCTTCATTCGAATCAACGCATCCGCCGCTTTCACGCCCTGCCCTTTGGGCATGACGATCAGCGGGTTGATGTCGAGTTCGGCAATATGATCCTTCAGATCCACCGCCAGCGCCGACAGTTTGACCAGCACATCGGCCAGCGCATCCACGTCCGCCGGCGGTTTGCCGCGTGCGCCGGCGAGCAGC
>JANNHN010000550.1:0-2700 GCA_031404395.1 Betaproteobacteria bacterium | reverse complement strand
CGGGGATCATCGATGCGCATCATCGGCCGGAATACGCTGGTCCACAAATGCCAGTGCGTGTCGATGAAGCCCGGCATGCAGATCATGCCGCCGGCATCGACCACGGTCGCTCCCGGTGCGGCAATCTCCTTTGCCACCGCGACGATGGCGCCATTGCGCACATGCACGTCGCCGCGCGGGAAATCGCCGATCCCGGCATCCATGCTCAGGATGGTGGCGCCGCGAATGACGAATTCACCGCGACCGGGCAATGATCCGGCGACAGCACCGCCGTTGCCGGAACCTGTCTGCGCACAACCCATGCCGGTGACCGCGCCGGTTGCCGCCAGCGCCGTCGCCGCCTTGAGCAGGGTTCGTCGATCCATTTTTTGCTTGTTCATGCCGCCTCCATTTATTGGTAATTTGCCGTTTTCCCCCGGATCAAATCCGGGGCAGGCTCCGAGCCTGTTGAAAGACTTATCAGCACTTCGCTAATTTTTCATCGGCTGGATATTCGCAGCCTTGATCACGGCAGACCATTTGGCCATTTCAGTCCGTATGCGGTCATTCAGCTCGCCCGGGGTCGATACCTCGACTTCAGCGCCCTGCGTGATGAAGCGTTCACGCAAGGCGCGCTTCGACAGCATGGCCACGGTTTCAGCATTGAGCTTGTTGATGACTGTGGCCGGCGTTTGCGCCGGCGCAAACAGCGCAAACCACGCTGCCGCCTCATAGTCCGGCAATCCTGCCTCCTGCATGGTCGGTATCTGCGGCACCGCCAGTGCGCGCTTTACGCTGGTAATCGCCAGCGCGCGCACCCTGCCGTTGGCGATATTCGGAAACGCCGTCGCCAGGCTGCCGAACATCACTGAAATCTGCCCGCCCAGCAATTCATAGATCGCCGGCACACCGCCCTTGTAGGGTACATGCGTCATGAAAACGCCCGCGCGCTGGCTGAACAGCACGCCCGACAAGTGCGATGCGGTGCCGACGCCGGAACTGCCGTAGTCCAGCTCATGCGGTCGTCGCTTGGCGAAGACAATCAGCTCGCGCACCGTACGCACCGGCAGCGACGGGTGAACAATCAGCACGCTGGGCACGGTAGCTACCATCGCCACCGGCGAAAAATCGCGCAGTGTATCGTAGGGAATGCGCGTCCACATCGATGGATTCGTCACATGCGAGGTGTAAGCCATCAACAGCGTGTAGCCGTCGGCAGGCGCCTTGGCAACCATTTCCGAGCCGATCATGCCGCCGGCGCCCGGCCGGTTATCGACGATGACCTGCTGGCCCCAGGCCTCGAAATAGCCGATCGCCAGCGTGCGTGCAAACACATCGGTTGAACCACCGGCACTGATCGGCACCACAATGCGCACCGTGCGGTTGGGGTAACTCTGCGCGCCGGTTTCCGCCGCCAGTAAGCAGGCCAGCGCCGGCAACACACGCATGATCGACGCGATATTCATGGTGCGTCATTGTAATCTTCTGTCACTGGCAATCGCGTTACAATCGGCGCCCCATCCTCTGTGTCCGATTCATGAACACACCCAAACTGTTCGACGACGAGTTGCACGCTGCAATACAGCAACTGTGTGACGAGACCATGGAGGCCATGCAGCTCGCCAAAGTCAGTCCTGATCTCGATGATCTGGCGGCAACTTTTGCAGTAGCCCTGCTGAAAATCGGCCTGGCTGCCGGCCTGGTCGAGCAACGGCACCCGGGATTTGCGCAGGATATGGAACAAAAGCGCCAGCGCGTCATTGCGGCATTGACGCCAAAACACTGAACGCCGTGGCTGGCGTCGGCCGCCGGGGGTGCGGCGAGCGTCTTATTACATCAATAAAAACAACAAGTTATGGATGATCGCCGGGCGGCGTACGGGCAGCTTCCTGCACATTGAAAAAACTGTGGTCGCAGAATCCCGGCTCGGCGCGCGCCTGCAGTTCCTCGTACACGGCATCGGGATCCAGCAGCACGCGGGTGTCGAAATGGCGCGCATTGACGGCGCCGTAGTTGATGCAGGTATCGCTGCGCGCATCACGTTCCAGGCAGGCGTAGATCGTGGTCACCACAAACATGCCGGCGTTGCGTTCGATGAAATGCAGATACTTGCGCCCGCGCAGCACCTGTGTGTCGCGGGCGCCGGAGCGCCGGGTCTCGATCGATAAAGTGCGGCCGGTGCGCCCACGCTGGTAATGCGTCAGCGAATCGGAGCGGCCCTCCACCAGCAACAGGTCGCCGGTCTGCGGATCCACGTCATATTTTTTATAGAAAGCGCAATGGACATACGGGCTGCGCGCCAGATTGTCGAACTGCGCCACATCCGCCTGCTGCGCCAGCACCGGGGCAGCCACGCACAACGCCAGCCAGAGCGCGGCGCCACTTAAAAACCGGATAATCATCGCGGACTTCATGGGCAATCCAGTGTGCACCTCCGGCCCGCCGCTGTCCATTGTCTTGACACCTGCCGGGTCGGAACTTAGTCTCGAACGGTCCCTTTGGAATCCCGATGCCCACACTTGCGCCCCCGCTTACCGCTGTTGAAAAAATGCTCGCGCTGAAAAGCGGCAAAGCCGCCGTGCGCCCGGGTGATGTGGTGTATCCCGATCCTGATTTCATCATGATCCACGACGGCGTGGTGATGGGCGCGAAACGCGAGCTCGATGCGTTGGGTATCACGCGGCTCGCGGCCCCCGGCAAAGTGGTCATGGTCACCGATCA
>JANNHN010000549.1:0-10200 GCA_031404395.1 Betaproteobacteria bacterium | reverse complement strand
ACGGCCTGCCAGCGGAACTCCGGCGCGGCTTCCAGCGTGCGCGTACTCGCCAGAGTGAGCAAGTGGATGCGCCCAGTGCCCGCGCTGCGCATCACCAGCCCCGCTTGCGTGACACCGCTGACGCGCACCGCCGCTGCCTTGGTTGGCGCGGCAACGCGTTTCTGCGCCGCCGCGCCGCTCAGCACCTGCGGCTCCGTTTTGCCAAAGCGGATTTGCGCCGGCCCGCTGAACTGATACTCATCACCGGATGCGAGATACAACACGCTGAGACGCGCGCCGGGCTCGAGACGCACCGCAGCCTCACCGGCAATTTCCGTGGTAATCGTCAGCGTCAGCGGCTTGCCCGACGCCGGTTGCGTCGCCGCCTTGCCCTGCACGTCCGTCACCATGGCCACGCTCTGGGCATGCGCCGCGTTCATGCTCACGCTCAGCGCCAGCAACATCGCCGCAGCGCCGACACTGCGCATCCAATACCGGGCGATATTATGTAACCTGTTGATTATGAACATCTTTTATACTAACGCCCCTGTTGCAGCACGGCCAGTCTCGACTGGCTGCATAGCATACTCCGCCGCGACCGGTCGAGCGGAGTTCTGTCAGCTGGGGTTCCCGGCCACCGCTCGCAGGTAGCGCGCATCGGCACGCTTGATCAGCCCCACCATCACCCGCATGAAGGCGCGCGCGAACGCCGCCTGCAACCCGACACTGGCTTGCCGCAGTGATTCGGCTTCAATCTCCAGCAGCACCGTACCCATGGCCGCAGTCACCGTCGCCGTACGCGCCGCCGCGGTGTCATCAAGATAGGCCACCTCGCCAAAACAGGCGCCAGTCTGCAAGCGGCTCAATTCGATGCCGTCGCGCGACACGACCACTTCGCCGTTGGTGATGACATAGACGTTGCGGCCCGGACTGCCGGCCTCGAACACCACGTCGCTCTTCGACTTGTAGAGCCACGTGCTCAGATGCACGGTCTCCCACAATTGTTCGTCGCTGAAGTCGGCGAAGAACGGCAATTCCTTCAATACCTTGAAGCGCGCGCTGTCGAACTGCGTCTCCCGCGGCAAGGCGAGTTCCGGCAGGGCCAGCGCCAGCGCATCGCTGAAGTCGGCCCAGGTCGTGTAACGCAGCGCCACGTCTTTTTGAATCGCGCGATGCACCACAAAACGCAATTCCGGCGGCACCTCGCGACGGCGCTGATCCAGCGGCACAAAATCTTCGTAGAGCTTCTGGTAAATCAGGCTTTCCTGCGAGTTCGCGTTGAACGGCAAGGCGCCGGTCAGCAACTGATAGGCCATCACGCCGACGGCATAAATGTCGGATTGCACCGTCGGCGGCCGGCGTTTGAAGTGTTCCGGCGGCATGAACGGCAACGTGCCCACGTCGAACACCTGGGTCTCGTCGGCATCGGTCTGGTAACAGGTACCGAAATCAGTCACCTTCACCGTACCGTCCGCCGTCAGCATCACGTTGGCCGGTTTGATGTCGCGATGGAGCAAACCCATCTTCGCCGCGTAGTCCAGCGCGTTGCATACTTTGTAGAGAATTTCAATGACGGCATTGAATTCCAGCAGCTTGCCGCGGGTCGTGTGCTGCTTCAGCGTGCCGCCCTCGATAAACTCCATCACCAGATAACCATGCAGATCGGTGACACCTGCCTCGTAAATTTCGACGATGTAGGGATGCTGCAGCCGGCCCGCGAGCCGCGTCTCGTTGAGCCACATCTTCTTCAGGCGCTGATCGTCGGTATCTTCCATCGCCTGCAGGCGGGCGAGCTTGATCGCCACCTCGCGCTGCCGGTATGCGTCGTAGGCCAGATGCACTTCGCCCATGCCGCCGCGACCGAGCTCGCGGCGGAGTTCGAAACGGCTGCGAAATACGTCGCCCGGATCAGACTTTGTCGTAGCCATAGACATCCACCGGGGTATGCCCTTTGATCGCCATCGGCCCCAGCGGCACGAGCTGGTCGCGCTCCGGCAGCAGCGCGGCCACTGCGCTGGAACAGACCAGCCGGTAGCCAGCCTCCTTGGTCAACCCCTCCAGACGCGAAGCCACGTTGGTGACGTCGCCGATCGCCGTATAGTCGTGGCGCTCCGACGAGCCGACGTGACCGACCACCGCCTCCCCCACCTGCAGGCCGACGCCGATGTCGATCGGCGCCTCGCCGCGCGTGTGGCATTCCCGGTTGAACTGCTGCACCTGCTCCAGCATGCGGCGCCCCGCCCTGAACGCCGCCGCGCAGGGATTCTCCAGGGCATTGGGCGCGCCGAACATCGCCATGATGCCGTCACCCATGAAACAGACGACGGTACCGCCTTCAGCATGGATCAGCGTCACGGCATCTTCAAAGTAGCGATTGAGAAACGCCACGATCTGTTCCGGTGTCATGCCCTCGCTGCGCGTGGTGTAGCCGCGAATGTCGGAGAACAGCACACAGACATAATGACTGGTGCCGCCGAGTTCCGGCAGCACCTTGCCGTCAATAATCTCGCGCATGACGGAAGGACTGACATAACCCGAGAACACGCCGCGCAACCGGCGCCGCTCAATGAGCTTCAGCGCCGTCTCGTAGAGATGCCGCCCGCCGTGACCGGCCGCCGCCGCCAGTGCCGGCAGTGCAACAGGCAGATACCAGCCGTGACCCAGCGCCCACAATGAAGCCGCACCGAGACCGGTCAGCACGCCGGTCATCACCACGGCCAGTGTTCCGGGTCCACCGGTGATGAACCACAGCAACAGCGCGGCCAATGCCAGCACGATCACTGCCGCCTGCGGCACCGGCTGAATCAACCGGTTGTCCAGCAGATTGCGCAGGGCCTGTGCATGCAACAGCACCCCTGCGCTATCCGTCTCGGTGCTCCAGCCCTCCAGTGGCACCGGCAGGCGCAGACGGTCGGTGAACGCCAGCACCGTACCGAGCAGGACGATGCGGTTCTGGAAATTTTTCTCGATCCGGCCAATATCCCCGGCATCGGCCCAGGCCAGAACTTCATGCAGCGGAATGTAGGAGTAGCGCTCGCCGTGCGCATAGTCGATCAGCCCGCTGCCGACCGGAATGCCGAGGCGGCGCGCCATCTGGCCAGCCAGCGTGGCCACGGTTTCCCCGGATTCACCGAGCCGCTCATCAAAGCGCCGGGCGACGCCGTCGGCATCCAGCGGAAACAACGCAAATCCGAGCGTACCGTCGCCGGCTGCTGCAATAAACGGTCGATGAATTTCACGCGCGCTCCCCGCTGGATCGACCGTGCGACCCATCACCAGCGGAAAGGTGCGGCGCGCTGCCAACAGGCCGCGCAGCAATGCCCCGTCGTAACCCTGGGCGATGCTTTCATAGCTGCGATCGGGCAGGATAATGTCCATACCCACCACCGCCGGACGCGCCACTGCCATGGCCTGCAGAAACTTGCCCAGGTGTTTATGCCACAGCGTCAGCGGCTCCGGAAACGCGGCAACCGTAGCCTCATCCACGCCAATCACCACGATATCCTGAGATACCGGGGCAGGACCCCAGGCACGCAAAGCCGTGAACTGGACATCGAGGAGTTTGAGCTCCAGCGGCCGCGACCATTCAAAGACCGCTGCCGCCAGCGTGACGGCCAACAGTCCGGCAAACAGCGCCGGGCGCATCATCTCCGGTGAAAAATCACGCACGCACATGCTCCTGACCGCAGGGCCGGCTATGATAACCTGCAACCCGCTCCGTTCAGCACAAGCCGTCATGCCCGCAACCGCCGACAGCACACCACTCATCCAGCGCACCGATCAGGATGGCGTCACCACGCTGACGCTCAACCGTCCCGCACAGTACAACGCACTGTCGTCCGCGCTGATCGATGAATTACAGACGGCGCTCGACGCCATCGCCAACGATGCGCGCGTGCGGGTGATCATCCTGGCCGGCGCCGGCAAGGCGTTCTGCGCCGGGCATGATCTGAAGGAAATGCGCGCAAACCCCGGTCGCGATTTCATCCATGATGTTTTCCGTCGCTGCAGCAATCTGATGCTGGCGCTGACGCGACTGCCGCAGCCGGTCATCGCCCGCGTACACGGCATTGCCGCGGCGGCCGGCTGCCAGCTCGTCGCGCAGTGCGATCTCGCCGTGGCGAGCACCGATGCGCGGTTCGCCGTGTCGGGCATCAACGTCGGCCTGTTCTGCGCCACCCCCGGTGTCGCGCTGGCCCGCAATGTGCCGCGCAAGCAGGCCATGGAAATGCTGCTGACGGGCGATTTCATTGACGCCCCGCGTGCTCTCGATCAGGGGCTCGTCAACCGGGTTGTGGCGTCGGATGCGCTGGATGCAACGATCGCCGGATTCACCCGCGCCATTCTGGACAAGACGCCGGTGGCCGTGGCCGCCGGCAAAAAAGTTTTCTATGAACAGCTCGATACCGGACTGGCGCAGGCCTATGATCTGGCCACCGAAGCGATGGTCTGCAACATGATGACGGAAGACGCTGCAGAAGGCATTGATGCCTTCATGCAAAAACGCCGGCCGCAATGGCAAGGCAAGTAGATTCCAGGCGCAACTGACGCATGCTCCTCGCGCTGCAGCCATGAAATGCTGCGGCGCAGTGATCGCAGTGCATTGGCCTGTTTTGCAACATTGTGTGCGCCCGCGTTTCACATGGTGCGTTTCACATGGTGGTTAATCGTTGCACCAGAACCACGAACTGACTACCATTGCGGCTGTGTCGCGGGCCGTGCTTCAAATAACACCATACAACCCTGCCGCTTCCCCCCGCTCAGCCCTTCCACATGAGGAAAGCATTGCATGCGCACTTATAAAATCCTGATCCTCGGCGCTTCGTACGGATCCCTGCTGGCCACCAAGCTGCTGCTTGCCGGACACACCGTCAAGATGATCTGCCTGCCCGCCGAGGCGGAGTTGTTCAACACGGAAGGCGCCATCATCCGCATGCCGATCAAGGGCCGCGAAGGCCTGGTTGAAATCCAGTCGAAAAAATTGCCCGGCACACTGTCCGCCGGTGGCCCCGACTCCGCCAACCCGTCGGACTACGATCTGATCGTGCTGGCCATGCAGGAACCGCAATACCGCTCACCCGACGTGCGCGAATTGCTCGACAAGGTCGCCAAATCACGCGTGCCCTGCATGTCGATCATGAACATGCCGCCGCTGCCGTATTTGAAGCGCATTCCGGGCCTGAATGCTGATGCCTGCCGCGACTGCTTTACCGACGCCGCGGTGTGGGACAGCTTCGATCCGAAAACGCTGACGCTGTGCAGCCCGGATCCGCAGGCTTTCCGCCCGCCCGAGGAAAAAGTCAACGTGCTGCAGGTACGTCTGCCGACCAACTTCAAGTCGGCGCGCTTCGATTCCGATGCGCACACCGCGATCCTGCGCCAGCTCGAAGCCGACATTGATGCCGTGCGCTTTGATCCGGGCGACGGCAAAAAAATAGAATTGCCGGTCAAACTCAAGGTGCACGACTCGGTGTTCGTCCCATTGGCAAAATGGGCCATGCTGATTGCCGGCAACTACCGCTGCGTGCAGAAAGAAGCCATGCGCTCGATCAAGGAGGCCGTGCACAGCGATATTGAGGCTTCGCGCGCCATTTATGCCTGGGTAGTCAAGCTGTGTGTGTCGCTGGGCGCCAACGAAAAAGACCTGGTGCCATTCGAAAAATACGCCAATGCCGCGCTGTCGCTGGGCAGCCCGTCGTCTGCCGCGCGGGCGCTGGCTGCCGGCGCGCCGAACATTGAGCGCGTCGATCGCCTGGTAAAAACCATCGCCGCACAAAAAGGCATGCAGTCCGCAGTAGTAGATGAAACCGTGGCGCTGGTGGACGGCTGGCTGGAGAAAAACCGCAAGAAAGCATGACACTGCAGCAGCAGCGGGCGTAACATTTTTCGCCGCCGGTTGTAACATCGTACCGACATACTGTGTTTGATGTACTACGTGCAAAAATGAGCGTACCTCAACGTTCGTTGTTTGCGTTACTCGTCTCAGTCGCGATTGTGGCAGGTTGCGGGACGGCTCCGGAACGACCGCCAGCAGCCGCATTGCCCCGCGACATCATGGCATTTTCACAGTCACCGGCGGGCAGCAACTTGCCGGATGTCTGGCAGCCATGGAGACTGTCGCGCTTTAAATCACCCAGCAGTTACCAGCTGATTGAAGACTCTGGCAGAACCGTGATCCTGGCCAGTGCGCAAGCGTCTGCGCCAGGACTGATTCATTATCTGGATGTTGATCCGCGCGAGCGGCCCATGCTGTCGTGGCGCTGGAAAGTAACGGATCTGTCCCCTACAAAATCCAGCGCCGACGACTCGCCGGCACGTATTGTGGTTTCTTTCGACGGCGATCACGAAAAACTCGATTTTGGCGATCGCCTGTTTTACAGCCAGTTCCGGCTATTCACGGGACAGCAACTGCCCTACGCATCGTAATGTATGTCTGGGGAAGCCGCACGCCGAAGGATGGAATTGTGCCCAATCCGTACACCACCCGGATCAAGCTCATCGTTGTCGAGAGCGGGCTCGACAAGCCGGGGCAGTGGCTGGACGCGCGGCGCGACGTGGTTGCCGACTTCAGGCGCGCCTTTGGTGAAGAGCCCGGCAGGATTGTATCCGTCGGCATCCTGACCGAAGCCGGCGCCAATGACCGTACGCTCAACGTCTATTACGGCGACCTGGCGTTCTACAGTGCACCTGCCGGAAATCAGTAGCTGGCCGGATCATTCTTCCAAGGAATCGTTCGCGCTGACCAATCCGGTCAAGCAGGCCTGGGAAACAACGGGGCGCTGCCGGATCCGATGAGTTCGGACACCCGATCAGGAATCAGCCCAGTGGGCTGCTTCGCTGCGCGCCCAATCAGGAAACCCTGTGCATTATTGATGCCGAGGTCGCGGAGTATGCAAAAATCCGCCACGGTCTCTACACCTTCAGCAACCAGCGAAGAACCGCACCCCTCGGCAATGTGCTGCAACGACTTGAGAAAATGGTATTTGACCGAATTCTCGCTGACGCCCTGCACGAAATGCATGTCGATTTTGACGAAATCCGGCTGCAATTCCGACCACAGCCGCAGGCTGGAGAACCCCTCTCCCAGATCATCCAGCGCCACGCGGAAACCGGCGCTGCGGAACAGCATCAGGGCCTTGCGGAAAATTGACCGGTCCGAGATGTACTGGCTTTCCGTAAGTTCGATCGTGACCTGCGCAATATCAAGACCGCAATCCCTGATGAACCGCGTGATGCGCTGCACGTCGTCCTTGACTTCGAGCACGGTCTGCGGCGTCACGTTGAGAAACAACTGGCACTTGAGACCCAGCCGGGCAAACTGGCGCACGACTTTCAGCGCGCACAGCATGTTCAATTCGGTCAACAAACCGGCGTGTGTGGCTGCATCGAAAAGTTTTGTAGGCGTATGCAGCAGGCTGGTTTCCGGCCCGCGGATCAATCCCTCATAGGCGAGGATTTCACCCGTGCCGAAAGCCAGTATCGGCTGAAATACAGGAGTGACCGCCCGGCTGTCGATAATCCGGATCAGTTCCTCGAGTTCCCGGAACCGTGAATTGCTCCGCGCCTTCGGCGCCAACCAACGGTATGGCGGCGTATCCTCCGGCCCGGGTGCTTCTGGCTCGTCATCCTGTGTCTTGCTTGTCATGATTTGCCTGGAATGGGTCGGGAACAGGTCAAGAATTTGCCGCATGTGTTCACGCGGAGCATCGACCCTGACCACCACACTAAAAGCCCCAATATTTCGACGAGATTAAATCACAATTTCAACGACTTGGCCAAATTTTTTAAACACATGTCATAGCCATTCACTGACTTTGCTGTGCCACAGGCTTGCTGATCCGGCACAGCGGTTACTGCTTTCCGCCCATTGCCAGCATCAATTGATTAAGCCGCTTGACGAAACCGGCGGGGTCTTCAAGCTGACCACCTTCTGCCAGCAACGACTGGTCAAACAGCACCGCTGCGAGGTCGCCAAAGCGTGATTCGTCCGCTTCCGCCTGCAGTCGCTGCACCAGCGGGTGGCGGGTGTTGATCTCGAGGATGGGCTGCGCCATCGGCACTTTCTGCCCGGCTGCTTTCAACATACGCTGCAGATTGGCCGTCATGTCGTGCTCGTCGGCCACCAGACAGGCCGGCGATTCGGTCAGCCGCAATGTCACCCGCACCTCCTTGACGCGTTCGCCCAGCGATTTTTTGATGCGCTCGACGAAATCCTTGTGCTCGGTGGCTTCCTGCTCCTGCGCCTTTTTGTCGGCCTCGTCCTCCAGCTTGCCGAGATCAAGCGCACCTTTGGCCACAGACTGCAGCTTCCTGCCTTCGAATTCCGTCAGGAAGGACATCATCCATTCGTCAACACGGTCGCCCAGCAGCAGCACTTCGACACCCTTCTTGCGGAATACTTCCAGATGCGGGCTGGCCCTGGCCGCAGCGAACGAGTCGGCGGTCACGAAATAGATTTTCTCCTGCTCCGATTTCATCCGCGCCACATAGTCCGCAAGGGACACGATCTCCTCAGCGGTGTCCTTGTGCGTCGAAGAGAAGCGCAGCAGTTTGGCAATACGTTCGCGGTTGGCGTGGTCTTCGCCGACGCCTTCCTTGAACACGCGGCCGAATTCCTTCCAGAATGTCGTAAATTTTTCCTGCTGGTTTTCGGCGAGGTCTTCCACCATGGTCAGCACCCGCTTGACTGAACCGGCGCGTATGGCCTCAATGTCCTTCGATTCCTGCAGGATTTCGCGCGATACGTTGAGCGGCAGATCATTGGAATCGATGACGCCGCGCACGAATCGCAGGTAATGCGGCATCAGGTGCTCGGCATCGTCCATGATGAATACGCGCCGCACGTAGAGCTTGATGCCGTGCCGCTGCTCGCGATCCCACAGATCGAACGGCGCACGCGCCGGGATGTAGAGCAGTTGCGTATATTCCTTGCGGCCCTCGACCTTGTTGTGCGACCAGATCAGTGGCGCCTCAAAATCGTGCGCGACATGTTTGTAGAATTCGGCGTACTGCTCGTCGGTAACCTCGCTCTTCGGCCGCGCCCACAGCGCGCTGGCCTGGTTGACGGTCTCATCCTTGTCGGTGGTGCGGTATTTGCCGGATTCCTTGTCCCATTCCTCCTCCTTCATCAGGATCGGCAGCGTGATGTGGTCGGAGTATTTGCGCAGGATGGCGCGCAGCCGTGTACCGTCGGCAAATTCGACTTCATTCCCGCGCAGATGCAGCGTGACCTCGGTGCCGCGGTCAGCTTTTTCGACCATCTCCAGCGTGTATTCGCCGCTGCCATCGGATTCCCAGCGCACGCCGTGTTCACCGGTCAATCCGGCGCGGCGCGTGACCAGCGTAACCTTGTCGGCGACGACAAACGACGAATAAAAGCCCACGCCGAACTGGCCGATCAGGTGCGCGTCCTTCGCCGCATCTCCCGTCAATTTATCAAGAAACTCGCGGGTGCCCGAGCGGGCAATGGTGCCGACGTTGTCGATCACTTCCTGGCGCGACATGCCGATGCCGTTGTCGGAGAGGGTGACCGTGCGCGCCTGGGGATCAAAGGCGACGCGGATCTTCAGCTCAGCATCGTTTTCCAGCAGCGCCTAGTCGGTCAATGCCTCGAAACGCAGCTTGTCGCAGGCATCCGACGCGTTCGACACCAGCTCACGCAGGAAAATCTCCTTGTTGCTGTACAAGGAGTGGATCATCAGTTGCAGCAGTTGTTTGACTTCGGCCTGGAAGCCCAGGGTTTCCTTGGTTGAGGTCTCAGCCATCTTTACTCCGGCAATCGGTAAACAAAACAGGTGTCATTGAGATGCGGTCGGCAGCGGCTCATTTCAAGCACCGCACGTGACCGGCAGCAGCGCACAGTGGCGCTGCCGGGAAAACATTTAATTATTTGTTTTTATTAACTATTTTCTCTGGGACGCATAATCGCCAGAAATATGGCGCCCACCGCCAGCACGCTGATGCCCACTACCGCGAGGACCACCAGCAGCGAAGAATCCATCAACAGCCCCAGTCCGGCCAGCACCAGCAACACCAGCAGGACACCCCCCGATACCACAGTCAGCAAATAATCAAGCGAACCCTGGAGGCCCGCGTCACGGATTTCCTGGGCGCGGGCAAACAGCAGAACCACGGCACCGACTGCCAGCACAGCCAGCCCGACCAGCGCATGGGTGCGGTGATAAGTCAGGCTGGAATACAGCAGATAACCGCACATCAGCA
>JANNHN010000548.1:0-4287 GCA_031404395.1 Betaproteobacteria bacterium | reverse complement strand
TGCTGATTTCTTCGAGTACCAGCACGGTATCGAGGATCGACAGTCCGGAGCCGCCGTATTCCTGCGGCACAGCCATGCCGAGGACGCCGATTTCACCGAGGCGCTTCATGTTCTCGGCGGGCCAGGTGCCGTCGAGATATTGGATGGCGCGCGGCGCAAATTCCTTCTGGCAGACCTTGCGTACGGTATCGACAAAGGCGCGCTGTTCTGCGGAGATGCTGAAATCCATGATGGTGAGGTCAGGGTGATTGTTGAGTTACGAATAATGCGATGCGCCGGGCCGTGCGTCAAAGGTGCCGTGCGTTCGCGGTGTCCGGCGTTGACTGGCTGTGTTGCGTATCCTAGACTTGCGCTCCTTCTCCCCATTGCCCTCCATTACCCATGAATCAGACCGCCACTGTCGCCACCGCCACCGCCACCGCTACTCCTGCTCCCGGCAGGGAACACTGGACCCGCAAGGGCGACGTCAAACTGTTTCTGTGGGAAAAGCGCGCGACCGGCGGCAAAGCAAACAATGTCAATGAACATGTTACGGGCGAAAGCGGCACAGTGCTGTTCGTCCACGGTTCGTCGATGGCCTCGCAACCCACATTTGACCTGCATGTTCCGGGGCGCCCCGATTCGTCGGCAATGGACTGGTTTGCGCAGCGTGGATTCAATACCTGGTGTGTGGACATGGAAGGCTATGGCCGTTCTGACAAGTCGCGTGATATTTATTTTGACATTGCCAACGG
Organism: Betaproteobacteria bacterium; assembly: GCA_031404395.1. Lineage (GTDB taxonomy): Bacteria > Pseudomonadota > Gammaproteobacteria > Burkholderiales > SG8-41. The sequence goes on along the minus strand of JANNHN010000548.1, from coordinate 3,553 downwards.
CGCCGACGATCTGGCTGCCGCAACCGAATACATCACCAAAGTATCGGGTGCCAAAAAATTCATGATCTATGGCATTTCGTCGGGTGCGTTGCGTGCTGCGCTGTTTGCGCAACGCCATCCCGAGCGCGTGGCGCGGCTTGCCCTGGATGCTTTCGTGTGGACAGGCAAGGGCAGCCCCACGCTGGAGGAGCGCACCAAGAAACTGGATCAGTGGCGCGCCATGAAGCGGCGGCCGATCGACCGGGCGTTCGTGCATTCAATATTCAACCGCGATCACGCCGGTTGCGCTGAAGAGAGTGTCGTCGAGGCATTTGCCGACGCCATTCTCAAGCTCGACGATTCCGTGCCCACCGGCACTTATCTGGACATGTGCGCCAGGCTGCCGGTGGTGGATCCGGCGCAAATCACCGTGCCGACCGTCATTATGCGCGGGCAGTTTGACGGCATCGCGAGCATGGAAGACCTGGTCGATTTTTTCAGCCGCCTGCCCAACCCGGACAAACAGTTCGCGGTGATGTCCGGAATTTCACATGCGAGTTTCCAGCAGATCAATTACCGCACGGTGTATCACATCCTGCATTCATTCTTTACGCAACCGGAGCCGATTTACCGGGCTTGAGAACAAACGCGCGGTGGTACCGCGTAAGTGCGTCACAACACAATAACTACGTATCGGGGGAGTAACATGAAATCAGCAACCTTGAAATTGTCCTGTTCCGCGTTGGTGGCCTGCTGCGTGGGGCTGGGGCTTCCGGCGCAAGCGCAGCAGTGGCCGGTCAAACCGGTACGCATCATCGTACCTTTTGCGGCGGGTGGCGGTACCGACATCCAGGGCCGGTTGCTCGGCAAGAAATTCTTTGAAAGCCTGGGCCAGAGCTTTGTCGTGGACAACCGTCCTGGCGCCAGCGGCATCATCGGCGTGGAACTGGCGGCCAAATCACCCCCGGACGGTTACACCATGTTGTTTGTGTCGGCTTCGATGTCCGTCAACGTGACGCTTTACGGCAAACGCATGACGATCGATCCGCGCAAGGACTTGGTGCCGATCAGCTGGATTTCCTCGGTGCCGCTGGTGCTGGTGATTCACCCCAGCGTACCGGTAAAGAACGTCAAGGAGCTCGTGGCGCTGGCGCGCAAGACCGGCACTATGAACGGCGCTCACAACGGCGCGGGCACGACCAGCCATCTGTCGCTGGAAATGCTGCAACAGATGGCGGGCATCAAAGTTGCCGGGATACCGTACAAGGGCGGCGGCCCCGCCGGCACCGCGCTGATTTCGGGCGAAGTGGATTTCGCGTTTGCAACCGGACTCAATGCGCAGCCGCTGCTGAAAGCGGGACGGATCAAGGCGCTGGCGGTCACCACCAAGAAGACTTCGCCCGCATTTCCGGACGTGCCGACCATGGACTCGTTGTACCCAGGATTCGAATCCGACAACTGGTACGGCATGTTCTTCCCCGCGGGCACGGCAGCCGATATTGTGACGAAAATGAATGGTGAAATCGTCAAGGCGATAAAATCGAAGGAAGTCAGCGATTTCATGTCCAGGGAAGGCGCGACGCCGGTAGGCAGCACTCCCGATGAACTGGCCACCCAGTTGCGCGTCGAGATCGACCGCTACGCCAAGGTCATCAAGGCGGCCAATATCAAGACCGATTGATCGTACGGCAGCACTGAAGGGTAACGCGGGCGCTGTTACCTGCAACAGCAGGATTTGTTCAACGAGGAGAATAAAATATGTACCGCCAACATCATCTGAAGCTGACGGCGCTGCTGGCAATGCTGGCAGTTGTTTGGGGGGCGCCTGCACTGGCGCAACAATGGCCGAGCAAACCCGTGCGGATCATCGTACCCTTTGGCACGGGCGGCGGCACTGACATCCAGGGCCGTTTGCTGGCGCAGAAGTTCCAGCAAAGCCTGAGTCAAAACTTTCTCGTTGAAAACCGCTCCGGTGCTTCCGGCCTGATCGGTGCCGAAATCGCTGCGCGTTCGCCCGGGGACGGCCACACCATCCTGTTTACGACGGCGTCGCTGGCCGTCAATGTCACCCTCAACAGCAAGCTGCTCAAATTTGATCCCATTACGGATCTGGTGCCGATCAGCTGGGTCTCGTCGGTGCCGCTGGTGTTGTCGCTGCATCCCAGCGTGCCGGCGAAAAATCTCACCGAGTTTCTTGCGTTGGTGAAAAAGTCAGGGAGCAAGCTCAATGCCGCGCACAACGGCGCGGGCACTACCAGTCATCTGTCGGTGGAAATGCTTAATTTATTTGCCAAAACCAAAGTGACACCCGTGCCCTACAAGGGTGGCGGCCCGGCGATGGTCGGCCAGATCAGCGGTGAAACCGATTTCACGTTTGCCACCGCACTCGCTGTGCAGCCGTTCATCAAAAGCGGCAAGGTGCGGGTGATTGCGGTCACTACCGCAAAGCCGGCCGCAACGTTCCCGGGGTTGCCGACCATGAATTCGATCTACCCCGAGTTTGAGGCTGATAACTGGTATGCGATGTTTTTCCCCAAGGGCACGCCCAGGGATATCGTTGCCAAAATGAACGGCGAAATCATCAAGGGGCTCAAGGCGCCTGATGTCAACGATTTTATCCGCAGGGAAGGCGGCGAGCCGATCGGCAGCACGCCGGAGGAGTTGGCGGCGTATTTCAAACGCGAGAATGCCAAATACGCGAAGGTCATCAAGGCCGCGAACATCCAGGCTGAATAACCCCTGGCTACACTGCAGCACGGCTGAAATCGGCCGTGCGCCGTGCCGGATGATGAAAAACGCCCGCTTTGCGGGCGTTTTTTTTGCCTGCCGGGGTTACGCTAGAATCGCCGTTCTTCTGATACCGGCTAAGAGCATCCCCATGGTTGAATTTGACGCGGCCCGACTGTCTTGGCAGGATCAATACAAGCTGATGATCGGCACGGTCACGCCGCGACCGATCGCGCTGGTGACCACGCTCGGCCGCAATGGTCCCAACGCCGCGCCTTTCAGTTTCTTCAACGCCGTGGGCTCCGATCCGGCGATGGTGATGTTTTCAGTGGGCGAGAAGGCGGACGGCGCCAAGGACACGGTGCGCAATATCCGCGAGCTGCCGGAATTCGTCGTGCATATCGTCAGCGATGCCATCAAAGAGCAGATGAATGTCTGCGCCGTCGATTACGCGCCGGAGGTCAATGAACTGGAGAGGGCTGGATTTACTGCAGTGCCATCCATGCGCGTGCGACCGCCGCGCATCGCCGAAGCACCCGTCGCGCTCGAATGCAAACTGATGCAGATCGTCGATCTGGGCCGCAAGCCCTATCAAGTGGTATTCGGCGAAGTCGTCTATTTCCATTACCACGACGGCATCGTCAACGAGCGGTTCCACGTCGACATCGGCCGCATCAATCCCATCGGGCGGCTTGCGGGCAAGGGCGGCTATACGCGCGTCACCGACCGTTTCGAGATGCCGCGCCTGTCGGTGAAAGAGGCTGTCGGCGAATAGCCAGACTTCCCCATACACAATAACAACGCGATTTATCCGGAGGACAACGGCCAGCCAAACGGCCTGGGATCA
>JANNHN010000547.1:0-3859 GCA_031404395.1 Betaproteobacteria bacterium | reverse complement strand
CCCGAAAATCAGGGCGCCAGACGGTTCGCCATAGGGCGTCGCCACAACCTGCCGGCGAATAATGTCCAGATCCGCAATTTGCGACAGGCCGCTGCCGCCGATGATCCCAAGCATGTCTTTTTATGCCACCGGTTTGTCCGGGCCGAGAGCATACACCGCGGGCAGATTCCGCCACAGGCCGTGGACATCCATGCCGAAACCAAACACGTAGCGGTCGGGCACCTGCACACCAACGAAATCTGCTGCGACCGGTTTGGTTTGGTGCAGTTTCTTGTCGGCAAACACGGCAATCAGCACGCGTAGCGCGCCTTGCGTCAACAATCGCTCACGCACTGCCGCCAGCGTGCAGCCCTCATCGAGTATGTCATCGACCAGCAGGACGACACGATCGCGCACTGCTGCAGGCACATCCATGCGCCAGCACAGTTCTCCGCCCTGCGTGGTGTCGCCATAACGCGTGACATCAACGTAGTCGAAATCCAGTGGAAACTGCAGCAGGGGCAGCAGATGCCCTGCGAACACAACGCCGCCGCGCATGACGGCAAGCACCAGCGGCTGCTGATTGTGCAAAGCCGCGGTGATCTCATCCGCGACGCGCGCCACGGCAGCGCGTACAGCCGTCGGCGTCACCAGCAATTCAGCACGGGCAAACAAGGCTTGCGCCTGCTCGGCAGTATGTTTCAACAGGATGGGCACACGATGATGATCAATCAACAGATCTCTTACGCCCGACCCGGCCTCCGGCGAGATAACGTCTGAATGCCTTGCCGATTTCCGGATGCTGCAAACCCAATTCCACATTGGCCTCCAGATAACCCAGCTTGCTGCCGCAATCGTAACGCCGCCCCGTAAATTCATAGGCAAGAACGGGTTCGTGCTGCTGCAGGCGCGCAATGGCGTCCGTCAACTGGATCTCCCCGCCCGCGCCGGCACCGGATCGGGACAGTTCGCCAAAAATCGCCGGCGTCAGAATGTAACGACCGACCACGCCCAGCAATGAAGGCGCACGCTCAGCCGGCGGCTTTTCCACGATACCGCTGATCACATGCGGCGAACGCGAACGCGGCGGGACAGCCACCACGCCGTAGCGGGAAATTTCTGCCCTGGAAACACGTTGCACCGCTACCATCGCCGCACCCTTGAGACGATACAGCCGCTCCATCTGTGCCAGTACCGGGATACGCGCGTTGATCAGATCGTCCGCCAGCAGCACGGCAAACGGTTCGTCGCCGACGGCCGGTTGTGCGCACAACACGGCGTGTCCGAGACCCAGCGCCTGTGCCTGGCGCACAAATATGCAATTCACGCCACGCGGCAGGATACCGCGCACCTCGGCCAGCAATTGTTTGCGGCCGGCCTGCGCCAGCGCGAGTTCCAGTTCAACGGCCTGATCGAAATGGTCCTCAATGGCGCGCTTGCCGCGACCGGTGACGAAAATCAGCTCGGTAATACCGGCAGCAATGGCTTCCTCCACTGCATACTGGATAAGCGGCTTATCGACAACCGGCAGCATCTCCTTCGGGCTGGCCTTGGTCGCCGGCAGAAAACGCGTGCCCAAACCGGCCACGGGGAAAACCGCCTTGCGTATGGATATGCGTTTCAAATTTTCTCCCTGTGGCTAGTGTCATGAGTCTGAAATTGCTTGCAGAATTTCTTTGCCTGCCGTTTGTGCTGCGAATTTCAGACTCATGACACTAGGATCCGAGCAACGTCTTCAGTTGCTGCTCGTCGATGATCGTAACACCCAGCGCCAGCGCCTTCTCGAGTTTGCTGCCAGCTTCGCTGCCGGCCACCACAAAATCGGTTTTTTTCGATACGCTGCCGGTGACCTTGCCCCCCGCCGCCTCGATTTTTGCCTTCGCGTCATCCCTGCTCATGCCGGGCAGCGCTCCGGTCAGCACGAAAGTCTTGCCGGCAAGGCCGCCGCCCGACATGGCCCGTTCCGGATCAAATGTCACGCCGCGCTCAATGAGCTGATCAATGACCTCCCGGTTATGGAGTTGCTGGAGGAAATTGGCAATGCTGCGCATGATCTCGGGACCAACGCCGGACAGTAACTGCTCTTCGATCCCGATACCTTTCGCGCGCCGCTTCGTATTTTCCTTCTGTACAAGTTTCTTTTCTGCAATAAGCGCATCCCAGTCGGTAGCCAGCAGCGCGTCGAGGTTACCGAAATGCGACGCGAGTATGCGCGAGACCTCCTCGCCGACGTGGTAGATACCCAGCGCGTAGATGAAACGCGCCAAAGTCGTATGCCGGCTTCTGCCTATCGCATCGACCACATTGTCCGCCGACTTCTCCGCCATACGATCGAGATCGGCCAGTTGGGTGGCCTGCAGGCCGTAGAGATCTGCCGGTGTACGCACGATGCCTTTGTCGACGAGCTGGTCGACGAGCTTCTCGCCGAGCCCCTCGACATCCATCGCCCTGCGCGAGGCAAAATGTAACAGCGCCTGCTTGCGCTGGGCCGGACAGTAGAGTCCGCCGGTGCAGCGGTACGCCGACTCGCTCTCGATACGCTCCACCCGGGACTGGCACACCGGGCAGATCGCCGGCATCTCGAACCGCTCCACCTGCGCCGGCCGCTTCTCCAACACGACGCGTACAACCTCCGGTATCACATCGCCCGCGCGCCGCACAACTACAGTGTCGCCCGTGTGCACGTCTTTCGTGCGCACCTGATCGAAGTTATGCAGCGTCGCGTTAGTCACCGTTACGCCGCCGACAAACACCGGCTGCAGCCGCGCCACCGGCGTCAACGCGCCGGTGCGGCCGACCTGCACGTCAATGCCGAGCACTACGCTGGCCGCTTCCTCAGCGGGGAATTTGTGCGCAATGGCGAATCGCGGTGCGCGCGCCACAAAACCCAGTTGTTGCTGATCGGCGAGGCTGTTGACTTTGTACACCACACCATCGATGTCGTAAGCCAGGTCCGCCCGCGCCGCGCCGATCCGCTCGTAATACCCAAGCAACCCTGCAACACCGCGCACCACGGCACGTTCCTGCGCCAGACGAAATCCATTTTTTTCAATAAAATCAAGTAGTTGAGAGTAATTGTCCGGTGCCAGCCATTCTTCGCTGCCACTCACGTCGTAGGCAAAAAATGTCAGCTTGCGGCCCGCCGTGATACGCGGATCGAGCTGCCGCAACGACCCCGCTGCCGCATTGCGCGGATTCGCAAACATCTTCTCGCCCTGCGCCTGTTGCCGCTGGTTCAAATGCTCGAAATCCGCATGCAGCATCAGCACTTCGCCGCGGACTTCCAGCAGCGATGGTACAGTCCGCTCCGCCGGCAGGCGTAATGGAATCGAGCGTATGGTGCGCAGATTGGCGGTCACTTCTTCCCCGGTATAACCGTCGCCGCGTGTCGCACCGCGAACAAACAATCCATCCTCGTACACCAGACTGATGGCAAGCCCGTCGAATTTGGGCCCGACCGCGTATTCAATTTCGGAGTGCCCCAGCGCCTCACGCACCCTGCGGTCAAAGGCCTCGACCTCCTCCGGGTCAAATGCATTGTTGAGCGACAGCATCGGCTGCCGGTGCGCCACTGAATCGAAAGCTGCCAGCGGCGCGGCGCCGACACGCCGGGTCGGCGAATCCGCTGCAATCAGTTCCGGATGCGCCGCCTCCAATTGCTCCAGCTCGCGGAACAGGCGGTCATACTCGGCATCAGAAATTTCCGGTGTATCGAGGACGTAATACTGGTGATTGTGCCGCTCGATTTCTTCGCGGAGGCGTGCGACGCGCTCCCGCAACGCACGCTGCGTCATGCAAACAGCCGCTGCGCCCGTTCGCTGCCGGCGGGAATTCCGTGCGCCGCCATTGCCGCATGGATGCCCTGCAACTGGGCGCGGAT
>JANNHN010000546.1:0-1785 GCA_031404395.1 Betaproteobacteria bacterium | reverse complement strand
TCCCGCCTGGTCTGGAGCAGCGTGGCCAGTTCGCGCAGATCCTTCGCCGGCACGGACGGATGAGCGGTGAGTACAAACGGCACGTACACCGCGATCGAGACGCCCGCGAAATCGGTCTCCGCGTTGAACGGCGAGCGTTTGGCCAGCGTTTGCGCGACCGAGGACACCGGAAAGGTGATGTTGTGCATCAGCAGGGTGTAGCCGTCGGGGTTGGATTTGGCCACGATGTCGGCCCCGAGTGCACCGCCGGCGCCGCCCCGGTTATCGATCAGCACCGGCTGTTTCATGGATTCGCTCATGCGCTGGCCCACGATGCGTGCCACGATGTCGGTAGTTCCGCCGGCGGGGAACGGTACGACGATGCGCAGCGGTTTGTTCGGGAAATTCTGCGCCACGGCGCCCGGCGATCCGGATACCGCCGCGGCAACAGCGGCGCAGCAAGCGGCGCCCAGAAGTTTGTTGGTCATGCTGGTCATGCGGTTCATGGCTATCTCCCTGTGGATTCTGCGTATGGTCCGATGCTGGCGCACGCTAACAATGCCCGTCGCCGGTGTCAATCCCGGAGAACAAACATGGCAACCGCCATGCCCGCCTGTTCAGGCGGGAATGCCATGCCGCAGTTTATTCCGCGTCGATGATTTTCCATTGCGGCGGATTCGGGTGGATGACGTATTTCTTTTCAGCCGATACGTGATCCACGTAGGTGTATCCGTCTTTCATGACAAAGCGAATGCGGTCTTTGTCGTGCAGAACGCCGATATTCTGCAGCGGATCCCCGTCAACCGCGATGAGGTCGGCGAATTTTCCTTTTTCCACGGTGCCGAGATCATCCAGCATGCCCAGCGCTTCCGCCGCATTGCGCGTGGCGGCAACGATGGCATCCATGGGCGACATGCCGAGGGATACATACATTTCCAGCTCTTTCGAGTTCTCGCCCATTTCCGGATCGACCGTGGTATCCGTGCCCATGGCGATGCGTACGCCTGCACCCAGCATGCGGCGAAAAGTTTCAAGGCAATGGGGCTGAATTTCTTTCATGCGTTTGACCAGGAATTCCGAAGCGCCGTGTTCGCGCCGCTTGTTGATGGCATGGTCGGATCGATGGAGCAGCGTCGGAATCACGTAGGTTTTTGAGTCACGGATCCCGGCAATCGCCTCGTCGTCCGTGTAAACCATGTGTTCAATGGTGTCCACTCCGGCCTTGATGCACATGCGTTGCGCGTCCGGCGTAAAGCAATGGACGGCGACACGTTTGCCGAAGGCATGGGATTCATCAACAATGGCATCCAGCTCTTCCTGCGTCATGTTGCGTACCGTGTGGCTGGACTGGGCTGCAACGCCGCCCGAGACGCAGGTTTTGATTGCATCGCAGCCGATGCGTATGTGCTCCCGTACCAGGCGACGCAGGTCCCACGGTCCGTCAGCCGTAAATCCCGGAGGGCGCTCTGCGGTGCGGGGCAGTGTCAGCAGATCGAAGTGGGATCCCGTGATCATGGCCCGCGCGCTGACGATGATGCGCGGTCCGGGCATGATGCCGGCGTTTATGGAATCCCGCACCGCGCACAGTTCGGCGGTATAGCCGCCGCGCGGCGTGCCCCGGCCCATGTCGCGCAGCGTGGTGTACCCCATTTCGAAGCAGAGCTGCGCGTGCAGCATGCAGTAAAACATCTGCAGTTGCGGCGATACCTCAAAAACGGAAACCCGGTAGTTTTCGAAAGTGAGGCAATTGAACGCGGCCAGATGCACATGCATGTCGATGAGCCCGGGCATGAGCGTGCAATTGCC
>JANNHN010000545.1:0-3476 GCA_031404395.1 Betaproteobacteria bacterium | reverse complement strand
ACAGTCGGTCGAGGAAATTTCCATCGGCGACTATGTGTTGAGCGGCGGCGAACTGGCGGCGATGGTGTTGATGGATTGCGTGGTGCGGCAGTTGCCGGGAGCGCTCGGTGACACCGAGTCGGCGAGCCAGGATTCGTTCGTTAACGGGTTGCTGGATTGTCCGCACTACACGCGCCCGGAGGTGTACGCGGACGCGACGGTACCGGCGGTGTTGTTGTCGGGCAATCATGCCGAGATTGCGCGCTGGCGGTTGAAGCAGGCGTTGGGACGCACGTGGCAGCGACGGCCGGATCTGCTGGAGCGGCGGGCGCTCAGTAAGGAAGAGCGGGCGCTGTTGGAGGAATACCGGCAGGAGCAGGTTGGGAATACGAAGCAGGCCGGGAATATGAATTAACCGCGGACGCCATGATGGCGAACGCAACAAGTTTTGAAGGAGCATGAGCATGAACATCATTCAGCAGCTGGAGCAGGAAGAAATCAAACGTCTGGGTCGCAAGATCCCGGAATTCACCACGGGCGACACGGTCATCGTCAACGTCAACGTGGTCGAGGGTGAGCGCAAGCGCGTGCAGGCGTACGAAGGTGTGGTGATTGCCAAGCGCAATCGCGGCATCAATTCGTCGTTCATCGTGCGCAAAGTATCTTCCGGCGAAGGCGTCGAGCGGACATTCCAGACCTATTCCCCCGGGATTGCCACCATCGAGATCAAGCGTCGCGGTGATGTCGGTCGCGCGAAGCTCTATTACCTGCGCGGGCTGTCGGGCAAGGCAGCGCGCATCAAGGAAAAACTGTCGAGCAACGTCATCGCCGAAGTCGTGATGGAAGAGGCGCCGGCAGCGGAGTAGTTCTGCAGAAATTCGTTCTGCGGACATCAAAAGGCGGCTGCGGCCGCCTTTTTTATTGCCCTTATTGCGACAAGACGATCACTTCTGCCACCGCGCACGTCGCACCGCTACAATAACCGCATGACTGTCCTGCAATACATCCGCATCGGCATGCTGGCGTGCCTGAGCATGCACGCAATGTCTGCAGCAGTGGCGGCGGACGCACCCGATGGTCTGGAGGCAACCCGCGCGCTGATGCAGGCTGGTGCAACGCAACTCGCGCTGCAGCGCATGGATGTGCTGCAGCCCGGCGCTGCCGCTGCGCCGCTTCCCAAGGGGACTGCGCCCTGGGCGGAATGGGAGCGGCTGCGCCTGCAGGTGCTTGCCCGCAGCAATCGTCACGATGAAGTGCTGAAACGCGCTGCCATGTTTCCGGTGAATTTGCCGGCGGCTGCGCGCGCCGACCTGCAGGCGCTTGCCGCGCAGTCGGCCCTGGCTCTGGGGCAGGGCGCCGCGGCGCGCGAATATGCGGCGCGTGTGCTGTGGGCGCCGGGTGCCGGCACTCCCCCCCAAGGGGACTTCCTTCGGGGCGAGCAGATCCGCGAGATGCGGCTGCTGGTGATCCGCAGTTACGCCCGCGAATCGCGCGCCCCGAAGGAAGTCCTCTTGGGGGGACGCCGGCAACGCCTATGGCAGCATGCTGCGCTTCCAGCAGGACTACCGGCCGCTGACCGCCGCGACCGCAACCGAATTTGTCGATATCCTGCTGGATCTGGACCGCGTCAAAGAGGCTGTTGACTGGCTGGGCATGCTGGAGGACGGCGGTGCGACGCAGTTGCGTCTGCGTCTGCACACCGGTCTGATCAAACCGCAAGAAGCTGTGGTGCTGGCCCGCGCTGCGCTGAACCGTGCAGCAGATACGCGCTGGTGGCGTGTGATCCTCGACGCAGCGCAGCGCCAGCCGTCGGCGGTGTTGCGCCTCGAAGCCATTGAGCAATTGCTCGACGCGCCGGCGCCGGCGCCGCAGACGGTGACGGCAGCACAATTGTGGGACGCTTACGACGCCTTTGTGCGCGATTCCGCCAATATCCATCACCTGCTCGCCGGCGATGACGCCGGTTGGCTCGATTTCGCGCAACGCCGGCGTGAAACCGAACCGGTGGCAGCGCGCGCCTATTTCGCTTACCTCGCGCGCAATGCACGCGCAGCACCGGTGCGTGAGAGCGCACAAGCGCAACTCGCTGCAGGATTTGCCGCTGCGCGGCTGCCGCACGCGGGACTGCGGCTGTTTGCCGCCTCATCAACCGGACTGGCGCCGCCCGGGGAGGCTGCACGGCACGCGCTCGGCGGACTCGCCGCAGAGGCCGGGGATACGGCGCGTGCGCTGGACTACTGGCTCGGATTGCCCGCGCCCGCGGGCTACACGGCGGATGGCTGGAGCCTGCGCCTTGCGGCGCTGGCCTTGCGCGCCAACCGCACCGGCATTGCCAATGACATCGCCCGCCGGCTGGGCGCGGAAAAATCCCCGATCACCGGCATGCACGCGCAGGCCTGGATTTCTGTCGCGCAGCAGTACGCCGATCATGGCCAGCATGAGGGCGCACGCCTGTTGCTGGAACGCGTATTGCCGCGCGCCGACCCGTTGCTGGCGCGGGTGGTGCTGGCTGAAATCGGCCGCTCGCACGAGGCGCGCAACGATTCGCTGCTCGCTGCGGATTTTTACCTGCGTTCAGTGCTGCTCGCTGTGGCGCCCGATGCCGCTGCTGCAGAGGCACGGCTGCGCGCCGGGCTGGCACTCGCGCGTGCCGGGCTGCACGACGATGCGCGGGTACAATTCGAATGGCTGCTGAAGAATGCCCGCGACCCGGCGCAGATTGCGGTGGCGCGGCGCGAACTCGGTTTTTAGGGAACCCCTGAATAACCTGCTGTGCGGGCTATCAGCGCGCCGCGGTTTTCCACAGATCACTGAGATACTCGTGATCGGCGGAGTTGATCCAGCTCAGCCGGTATTCCACCGGTGAATCGTTATAGGTGTAGGCGATGCGGCGGATATGCAGCGCCGGCTGGTTTGCGCGCATGCCGAGGATTGCGGCGATTTCAGCAGGCGGATGTGCTGCCGACAGCCGTTCGTTGATGCGCACGACATTGACGCCGTAACGCGCCTGATACAGCCCGTAAATCGTGCCTTCGCGGCTGCGGAAAGTGTCTTCGTCGATGCGCTTGAAGCGCTCGGTCGAAACCGTGATGTCGTCGAGTACCACCGGTTTGTCGGCGAGTTTGAGCAGGTTGCGTACCCGTGCCACCCGGCTGCCGCGCGACACGCCCAATTGCGTTTCGTCGCCGGCATCGGCGCGTTCCCTGCGGAACGACAACAGTTCCGACACCGGAAACTCGCGGCTGCCGTTCTTGCCGACAATATGGAAAAAATAGAACAGTGTGCGGTCTTCGGTATGGGTGGCAACGAAGGTGCCGCGGCCCTGCTGGCGCACGAGGATGCGTCCGGCGACCAGTTCGTCGATGGCGCGGCGGATGGTGCCGATCGATACGCTGAAATCCGCCGCCAGCCGTGATTCGCTGGGTATGGCTTCGCCCGGTTTCCATCGGCCTTCGGCGAGTGCACGCGTGATGCGCCAATGCACCTCGCGGTAGAGC
>JANNHN010000544.1:0-7982 GCA_031404395.1 Betaproteobacteria bacterium | reverse complement strand
ACCTGCACCTTGGCTTCGAAACCCGGCACCGACAGACGCTCGATCGAGCGGCCGATGTAACGTTCGATCTGCTTCAACTGGCGCGCGTCTTCCGACGATGCAAACGAAATCGCGGTGCCCGAAGCGCCGGCGCGCCCGGTGCGGCCGATGCGATGCACGTAATCTTCAGCCACTTTCGGCAGATCGTAGTTGATGACATGCGAAATGCTCAACACATCGATGCCGCGCGCAGCGACATCGGTGGCCACCAGCACGCGCACCGCGCCGCTGCGGAGCCGCGCCAGCGTGCGATTGCGTTGCGACTGGTTCATGTTGCCGTGCAACGCCGCAGCCTCATGTCCGCCGTGAAACAGCTTGTCGGCAAGGCGATCCGCGCCGTGTTTGGTCGCGGTAAAAACAATGGCCTGCGACTGGCACTCCTCGCGCAGCAGGTGATCGAGCAGACGGTGCTTGTGGCTGCCGTCATCGACATAGTGCAGACGCTGCGCGATGTTTTCGTATTCGACCTTGGTCGCCTCTACGGCAATCAGCTTGGGGTCACGCAGCAATTCGCGCGCAAGTTTCGAGATGTTGCCGTCGAGCGTCGCCGAGAACAGCATGGTCTGGCGCGTCGCAGGCGTTTTGGAAGCAATACGTTTGACCGGCTCGATGAAACCCATGTCGAGCATGCGGTCGGCCTCGTCGAGCACCAGCAGTTCGAGGCGCGAGAAATCAACGCGGCCCTGGTCGATGAAATCGATCAGACGGCCCGGAGTCGCCACCAACACATCGAGCGACTGCTCGAGCAGTTTGCGCTGTTTCGGATACGGCATGCCGCCCAGCACAGTGCCGGTGCGCATGTGGCGCAGGAATTTGCAGTATTTATCGACTGCTTCGGTGACCTGCATGGCGAGTTCGCGTGTCGGCGTCAGCACCAGCACGCGCGGGCCGCGGCCGTGTTTCGCAGGCGCCAGCGCCAGGCGTTGCAGCGCAGGCAGCACGAAGGCTGCGGTTTTACCGGTACCGGTGGGCGCGGACACCATCAGATCGGCGCCGGCCAGCGCGAGCGGTATGGCTTGCGCCTGCACGGGCGTGGGTTCAGTGTAGCCCGCGGCAGCAAGTGCCTGTACCAGGGCAGGATTCAGATTCAGTGATGCAAAAGACATGATTGATTACTTTCAAAAACACAACGACCACTGAAAACCGGCGGCCACAAAGGTCGCGGTTTTTCAGCACATAAACGCGCAGGAAATGCCATCGCTGCAAGGCGAGCCGCGTAAAAACGCGACACCGGCCACCGGCGCACGGGTATCGTCGCTAACCGTGGCGGAAGCAGCTATTCAGGGAAGGGAGCTGAAATCGAAGGGGTCAGAGACAGATGCATCTGAAGCGCGTATTTGCGTAATACCTCGCATACTGCCGCTTCAAGGTGCGCGCACTATACCGGTAAGTGCCGGAAATAGCTAACCTTTTTACCGGGGCCGTCGTTGGCCCGCTGTTGCTGACGTTGGTGTCATGTTCAGGAAAAGTCCTGTAATTCAAGGTAATAGCGCGCCGCGCGTGCTACAATCCGCCCCTTTTTTCCGAGGCACCCCCGTGTCCGCACCAGAGCAACGCCCGTTACGCAACATCGCCATCATCGCCCACGTCGATCACGGCAAAACCACGCTCGTCGATAAACTGCTGCGGCAGTCAGGCACTTTTGCCGCGCACGAGCAGATCGCCGAGCGGGTGATGGACTCGAATGACATCGAGCGCGAACGCGGCATTACCATTCTCGCCAAGAACTGTGCAGTGTCCTGGCGCGGCACACATATCAATATCGTCGATACGCCGGGCCATGCCGATTTTGGCGGCGAAGTCGAACGCGTGCTGTCGATGGTCGATGGCGTGCTGCTGCTGGTTGATGCCGTCGAAGGCCCGATGCCGCAGACGCGTTTCGTCACCCGCAAGGCGCTGGCGCTGGGTCTCAAACCCATTGTAGTGGTCAACAAGGTCGACCGCCCCGGTGCGCGCGCCGACTGGGTGGTCAATCAGACCTTCGACCTGTTCGACAAGCTCGGCGCCACCGAAGAACAACTCGATTTTCCCGTGATCTATGCCTCGGCGCTGAATGGTTACGCCAGCACCGATCCGGAAGCCCGCGAAGGCACACTGGAGCCGCTGTTCGCTGCGATACTTGCCAACGTGCCCATGCGCGCCGACGATCCGAACGGCCCGTTGCAACTGCAGATCTGCTCGCTCGATTACTCCAGCTACGTCGGAAAAATCGGCATCGGCCGCGTCAACCGCGGTCGTATCCGCCCCGGCCAGCAGGTCGCCGTGATGAAAGGGCCGGACTCGGCCCCGGTGATGGCCAAAGTCAACCAGGTGCTGGGTTTCCGCGGCCTCGAGCGCGTGCAGATTACTGAAGCCCAGGCTGGCGACATCGTATTGATCAACGGCATTGATGAAGTCGGCATTGGCATCACGCTGACCGACCCGGCGCAGCCGGAAGCGCTGCCGATGCTGAAGGTGGATGAGCCGACGCTGACCATGAATTTCCAGGTCAACACCTCCCCGCTCGCCGGCCGCGAAGGCAAGTTCGTCACCAGTCGCCAGTTGCGCGAACGCCTGCAACGCGAAGTCATGAGCAACGTCGCGCTGAAAGTCATCGAAACTGCGGACGCCGACGTGTTTGAAGTCTCGGGTCGTGGCGAACTGCACCTGACCATCCTGCTGGAAAACATGCGCCGCGAAGGTTACGAGCTGGCGGTGTCGCGGCCGCGCGTGGTGCTCCGCGAAGTGGATGGCAAAAAACAGGAGCCGTATGAAATGCTGACGGTCGATGTCGATGAAACCAATCAGGGTGCCGTGATGGAAGCGCTGGGCGCGCGGCGCGGCGACCTGCAGGACATGCAGTCCGACAGCAAAGGCCGGGTGCGCCTCGATTACCGCATTCCGGCGCGCGGCATGATCGGTTTTCAGTCTGACTTCATGACCATGACGCGCGGCACGGGTGTCATGAGCCATGTCTTCGACGATTACGGCCCGATGAAGCCCGACATGGAAGAACGTCGCAACGGCGTGCTGGTCTCCGCCGAGGATGGCACTGCGGTGGCCTACGCACTGTGGAAACTGCAGGAGCGCGGTCGCATGTTTGTCAGCCCGGGTGACCCGCTGTATGAAGGTATCGTCATCGGCATCCACAGCCGCGACAACGACCTCGTCGTCAATCCGATCAAGGGCAAACAGCTCACCAACGTGCGCGCTTCCGGTACCGACGAAGCCGTGCGCTTGGTGCCGCCGATCCAGGTCACACTGGAATCTGCCATCGAATTCATCGCCGACGATGAACTGGTCGAAATCACGCCCAAGTCGATCCGCATTCGCAAGCGCCACCTGAAAGAACATGAGCGCAAGCGCGCGAACCGGCCCGAACAGGCCACAGCCGCCTAGGGCCTGGCCCACGAGCAGTCCGGCTGGTTGAGCGGCTCACTGCGTTCCAGGCGGGGAAATCCGTCAGCCGATACTGCGGAAAGCACTGCTGAAAGCGTTTGACTGGATGCGTAACCGCCCCGCATCTGGTGCTCCCGCTATATGAAATCCCCGCATCACAGCCGGGCGCAGTCACATATACAAGCGCCGCCAAGTTTCATAAAATGGCGCGCCACATACTAAAACCAACAGGAGGAAACCATGGCATACACAACTCGAAAAAAACTGGTGCTGGGGATACTGGCACTTACCGTCGCGGCTGTTTCCAGCATGGCCTCGGCGCAGAACTGGCCGACCCGGGCAGTACGCATCATCAACCCGTTCCCGGCGGGCGGCGGCACTGACGCCTTCGCGCGGCCGCTGGCAGCCCGGCTCAATGTCGAGCTCGGACAGCAGGTACTGATTGAAAATCTCGGCGGCGCCGGCGGCACACTGGGCGCCAGCGTGGCGGCGCGTGCACCGGGCAACGGCTACACCTGGTTCATGGGTGCAGTGCATCACACCATCGCCGAAACGCTCTACACCAAGCTCAGCTACAGCCTCGTCAGCGACTTCATTCCGGTCACGGTCGCCGCCTACGTGCCCAGTGCCGTAGTCGTCCATCCGTCCATCCCGGTGAGAACCATCAAGGAACTGATCGCCCTGGAAAAGAAAAGCCCGGGCAAGATCAATTTTGGCTCTGCCGGTTACGGCACGACCCACCACATGAACGGTGAACTGTTCAACCTGCTTACCGGCACGAAACTGACCCATGTGCCGTTCAAGGGTGCCGGTCCGCTGACGCCGGCGCTGCTGTCGGGCGAAGTCGATATGGCCTTCGACGGCATGGGCACCGCGGCGCCTAACATTAAAGTCGGCAAACTGCGCGCGCTCGCCGTCACTACTGCCAAACGCTCGGCCCTGTTGCCCGAAGTGCCGACACTGCAGGAATCCGGCGTCAACATGGATGTCACGACCTGGTATGCGCTGTGGGGCATCAAAGGCACACCGCAGCCCATCATCGACCGCATGTACCAAGCCACCATCAAGACCATGGCGCTGCCCGAAGTCAAAAAAGTATGGGACTCCCTCGGCGCAGCACAGGGCGGCCAGAGCCCTGCTGAATTCGATAAATTCGTAAAGCAGGAAATTGCAACCTGGGGCAAAGTCGTCAAAGCGTCAGGTGCAAAAGTCGAGAACTGATCCGGCAATAATTCCAGAGGCGGGCGGACTCTTCGCCCGCCTCTGGAATGGCCTTACCGCACGCGGCCGCACGTTGCGCGAGCGGCGCCTGCAGCAATGGCTGGTACGCGCCGCCGAAACGCTTTATTCCGAACTCGGCGAAGCGTCGGGCGTCTCCATTGCCCGCCGCATACTCGACCGCTACGCGGGGTTGCCGCCCGAGGGCAAGCTTGATTTCCTGCGTCTGCTGGCCTCCGGCTTCTCGACCGATGCCGCACGCGTCGATGCGGCGATCCGTGCCTACTCCGCGCATCCGGGCCCCGCGTCCGCACAACAACTGCACCAGGCCACCGAGTCGCGACGCCAGGAATTGTTGCGCCGCCTGAATTTTGCCCCCAGCGGCACCGCCAGCCTGCTGCGCATGCGCGAGGACGTACTGCACTGGCTGCCCGAACATCCGGAACTCGCCGAAGTCGATGCCGATTTTGAACACCTGTTCCATTCCTGGTTCAATCGCGGCTTTCTGCAAATGCGGCCAATCGACTGGCATACACCGGCCGTGGTGCTGGAGAAAATCATCCGTTACGAGGCGGTGCATGAAATATCCGGATGGGGTGACCTGCGGCGCAGGCTAGACCCGCCGGATCGCAAATGTTTTGCGTTTTTTCATCCTACACTCGCCGACGAGCCGCTGATTTTTGTCGAAGTCGCGTTGACGCACGAGATTCCCGACGCCATCGCCCCGCTGCTGGCCGACGGGCGCATGCCGATCAAAGCCAAGTCGGCACGTACCGCGGTTTTTTATTCGATTTCCAACTGCCAGCCGGGACTCAAGGGGGTATCTTTCGGCAACTTCCTGATCAAGCAGGTTGCCGTGGAACTGATGCGCGACCTGCCCCGGCTGCGCACTTTCGTCACCCTGTCTCCGGTGCCGGGATTTGTGCCATGGCTGAAACGTACGCATCCCGCAGCGCCGGCACTGCTGCAGCTCATCGCCCGGCCGGACTGGCATGCCGACGCCGCACTGGCCGAACGTCTGCGCCCGGAGTTGCAAGGTTACGTCGCCGAATATCTGCTGGAAGCCAAGAATGGTGGTGGACGTCCGGCTGACCCGGTCGCCCGCTTTCACCTCGGCAACGGCGCCGGCATCGAACATGTGTGCTGGCTGGGCGATGTTTCCGAAAAAGGCCTGCGCAACGGCGCGGGCTTCATGGTGAATTATCTCTACGACCTCGACAACGTCATCGCCAACCACGAGGCGCACGTCAAACACGGCACGATATTCGCGTCGCCACGGGTGCGCGCGCTGCGCCCCGCAGGAAGTCCCCTTGGGGGGCGCCCCGCCCAGACCCGCGCCTGATCAGCCGTCGCATTGATCAACCGCCACTTTGATCAGCCGCCACTTTGATCAGCCGCCCTTTTCAACCTTTGCTGCCGAGCAACGTGCCGCGGCATTTGCGCACGCCGCAGTAACACGCATGTTCGCGCTTGAGTTTTAGTGTGTGGCGCTCATCCAGCACCAGGTTGTAGTCGTACGACAATTCTTCGTCACGTTTAATCGCGCGAACGGCATCGATAAACATGCGCCCATCTTCCTCGCTGGACTCGCAATTCGGTGTGCATGAGTGATTGATCCAGCGCGCCGGCCCGCCGCGTTTCGTCGCATCGATAACCACCTTGTCGTTCACCGCAAACAGCATGGTATGCGAGGAGCCATCGTGCATTTCACCGTAGCGCCGGTCGGCTTCGGCGTGCGACATGCGCTCACCGGTGTATTCGAGAACGCGTGCGCCTCTGGCAATGGCCTGCACTGCGAATACGCCGCGACCGTGGATGGGCGAGTTGCGCACCACCACAGAGGATCGCGGTTTCCCGGCAGCGCCTGATTTAATATGTAACTTGTTGTTTTTTAATGTTTTTTTAATACTCTTGCGAGTCACACTGCGGGACTTCTTTTGCTGTTTCATCGCTTGCGGGGCGCCTGAGTAGTCATTACGGGTTGTAAAAACGAGAAATCACAGCCCTCGTCGGCCTGCGTGATCTGCTCCATGAACAGCTTGCGGTAACCACGATCGTCGTCCCCGCGCGCCTTGGGCGCCTTCCAGCGCTTGCGCCGCGCGGCGAGTTCGGCATCGCTGACCAGCAGTTCCAGTTTGCGCGCGGGTACATCCAGACGAATACGGTCGCCGTTCTGCACCAGTGCCAGCGCGCCGCCCATGGCCGATTCCGGCGTCACATGCAGCACGATGGCGCCAAACGCGGTGCCGCTCATGCGCGCATCCGAAATCCGCACCATATCCTTGACGCCCTTCGCCGCAAGTTTTTTCGGGATCGGCAGATAGCCCGCCTCGGGCATGCCCGGCGCGCCCTTGGGCCCGGCATTCTTGAGCACCAGAATGTCATCGGCGTGTACGTCGAGCTGCGGATCGTCAACCCGCGCTGCCATGTCCGGCAGCGATTCGAACACCACCGCACGGCCTTCATGGCGTGCGAGTTTCGGATCCATCGCTGCCTGCTTGATGATGGCGCCGCCCGGCGCAAGATTGCCGCGCAGCACCGCGATGCTGCCGCCGGCGAATACCGGATCCTTGAAGCGGCGCACCACTTTTTGATCCCACGCCGGCGGCGCTGCGGCGAGATCTTCGCCCAGCGTCTTGCCGGTTACCGTCAGCGCCTTCAGGTTCAACTGGTGTTTCAGTTCGCGCAGGATCACCGCCAACCCGCCGGCCTTGTAGAGATCCTCCATATAACCCTGCCCGGTGGGTTTCAGATCGACCAGCACCGGCGTCTCGCGGCCCATGTTGTCGAACGCATCGAGATCGAGTTTGATGCCCAGCCGCCCCGCCATCGCCGTCAGATGCACTATGGCGTTGGTTGAGCCGCCGACGGCGAACAGCACGCGCAGCGCGTTCTCGAATGCGGCAACCGTCATGATTTTGTCCGGCGTCAGGCGTTCCTTCGCCATGGCCACCGCGCGCGCACCGCTCGCTTCAGCCTGGCGCAAACGATCAGCCATCACTGCCGGGACGCATGAACCGCCGGGCAGCATCATGCCCAGCGCCTCGCTGCACAGCGCCATGGTACTCGCGGTGCCCATCACCATGCAGGTGCCCGCGGAAGGCGCGAGCTTGTTGTTCACCTCGCCGATTTCCTGCTCCGAAATCTCGCCGGCGCGATAACGCCCCCAGAAGCGGCGGCAGTCGGTGCAGGCGCCCAGCCGCTCGCCCTTGTGGTCGCCGGTGATCATCGGCCCGGTGACCAGCATGATCGAGGGCACATTGGCGCTCGCCGCGCCCATCAGCAGCGCCGGCACGGTCTTGTCGCAGCCGCCGATCAGCACCACCGCGTCCACCGGCTGCCCGCGC
>JANNHN010000543.1:0-4551 GCA_031404395.1 Betaproteobacteria bacterium | reverse complement strand
CGGCGGCGGCCGCTGCCCGATCGTCGATACCTGGTGGCAGACCGAAACCGGCGGCCACATGATCACCCCGCTGCCGGGGGCGACGCCAACCAAGCCGGGGTCGGCCACGCTGCCGCTGCCCGGCATCATCGCCGACATCGTTGATGAGACGGGCCATTCCGTCGGCAAAGGCAAAGGAGGCATTCTCGTCATCAAAAAACCCTGGCCGGCCATGCTGCGCACGATCTGGGGCGATCCTGACCGCTACAAAAAAACCTATTTCCCCGAAGATTTCCAGGGCCGGTATTACCTCGCCGGCGACGGCGCGACTTACGACGAGGACGGCTATATCCGCATCATGGGCCGCATCGACGATGTGCTGAATGTTTCCGGCCACCGGCTGGGCACCATGGAAATCGAGTCGGCGCTGGTGGCCAATACCGCTCTGGTGGCCGAAGCCGCCGTGGTCGGCCGCCCCGACGACCTGACCGGTGAAGCGGTGGTCGCGTTCGTCGTGCTGAAACAGGTTCGGCCGGAAGGCGATGCCGCCAAAAAAATCATCAAGGAACTGCAGGACTGGGTCGCCAAGGAAATCGGCCCCATCGCCAAACCAAAAGACATCCGCTTCGGCGACAACCTGCCGAAGACGCGATCCGGCAAGATCATGCGCCGGCTGCTGCGCTCCATCGCCAGGGGTGAAGACATCACGCAGGATGTTTCCACGCTGGAGAATCCGGCGATACTCGATCAACTCAGGCAACCGCAGAAATAGCGCTGGATTACCGTGCGCCAGCAGCACGCCGGCGCCCGCAGCCCGCCATGATCAAGCCCACGCTCAAAGGACAACGCCTCGTCGCGCTGTTTTTGCTGGGCTGCCTGCTGTTCACCTATCCGATCCTGTCGCTGTTTACCGGCGGCACACAGGTCTTCGACATCCCCCTGCTCTATCTCTACCTGTTCGTCGCCTGGGGTGCCCTGATCGGTCTGATGGCGTTGATCGTCGAACGCGGCGACCAGTAATTCCATGATTACCGGCACGTTGATTGTTGTTCTCTCGTTCGGGTATGTCGGACTGCTGTTCGCCATCGCCTACTACGGCGACAAGCGCGCCGATGCCGGCCGAAGCATCTTTGCCAATCCCTATATCTATACGCTGTCGCTGGCGGTGTATTGCACTTCATGGACCTTCTACGGCAGCGTCGGCCGCGCCGCGACCAGCGGCATCGGCTTCCTGCCCATCTACCTCGGCCCCACACTGATGGCTGCGCTGTGGTGGTATGTGCTGCTGAAACTGATCCGTATCAGCAAAGCCCACCGCATCACGTCGATTGCCGACTTCATCGCCTCGCGCTATGGCAAGAGCCATTTGCTGGGCGGTCTGGTCACCGTCATTGCCGTGCTCGGTATCGTGCCCTACATCGCCCTGCAACTGAAAGCCATCTCCGCCAGTTTCTCGTTTGTTCTTCAATACCCACCCGATACCTCGACCGTCGGCGAGATCGACACTCTGCCGTTCCTGAACGACAACACTTTTTACATCGCCATGCTGCTGGCCGCATTCACCATTCTGTTCGGCACCCGCCATCTCGATGCCACCGAGCGGCACGAAGGGCTGGTCGCCGCCATTGCCTTCGAGTCGATAGTCAAGCTGGTGGCCTTCATCGCGGTCGGCGTATTCGTGACCTTCGGCATGTTCAACGGTTTCGGGGACGTGTTCAGCAAGGCCGCGGCGATACCGGAACTGAATCCGCTGCTGACCCAGGGCGGCGCCGCCGGCAATTACATAAACTGGGTATCACTGACCGTGCTGTCGATGCTCGCCGTCATCCTGCTGCCGCGGCAGTTCCAGGTTGCCGTCGTGGAAAACGTCGATGAGCGCCATCTCACCAAGGCCATCTGGCTGTTTCCGCTCTACCTGCTGGCCATCAATGTTTTCGTGCTGCCGATCGCGCTCGGCGGATTGATGTATTTTCCTGCCGGCACCGTCGATGCCGATACTTTCGTGCTGACGCTGCCGATGGCCGAGCAGAAGACGTGGCTCGCCCTGCTCGCTTTCATCGGCGGACTCTCGGCCGCCACCGGCATGGTCATTGTCGAAACCATCGCCCTGTCCACCATGGTCTGCAACGATCTGGTGATGCCGATCCTGCTGCGCTGGAAATTCCTCAGGCTCACCGAGCGTCTTGATCTCTCGGCTCTGCTGCTGGGCATCCGCCGCAGCGCGATCGTGCTGGTGCTCATACTGGGCTATGTATTCTTTTATCTCGCCGGGGAAGCCTATGCGCTGGTGTCGATCGGCCTGATTTCATTCTCCGCCGTTGCCCAGTTCGCGCCGGCGATGCTGGGCGGCCTGTTCTGGAAAGGCGGCACGCGCCTGGGCGCCCTGTTCGGACTCAGCGCCGGATTCCTGCTCTGGCTGTACACGCTGCTGTTGCCGTCGTTCGCCAAGTCCGGCTGGTTGCCGATCACCTTCCTGACCGAAGGCATATTCGGCATCGATCTGCTCAAACCGCAACAACTGTTCGGTCTGCAGGGGCTCGATGACATCAGCCATTGCCTGTTCTGGAGCATGATCGCCAATATCGGCCTCTACGTGGGCCTCTCGCTGTGGCGCCGCCCGACGGCAACCGAGCACAGCCAGGCCAACCTGTTTGTGGACGTATTGCGCCATGTCGCCGCAGGCAGCGGCTCGCGTTTCTGGCGCGGCAGCGCTACTGTCGCCGATCTGCAGACGCTGCTGGGCCGTTTCATCGGCCCCGAACGCGCGCAGGAGGCCTTTGCCGCCTACGCGCGCAGCCAGAGTCTCTCCGGCATCGAGCAGATCAATGCCAACGCGGTGCTGGTGCATTACGTCGAATCGCAAATCGCCGGCGCCATCGGCAGCGCCTCGGCGCGCGACATGGTCGCCTCGGTCGTCGATGAAGAACCGCTGGCGCTCGATGAAGTCATGGCCATCATCGACGAAGCCTCCCAGGCGCTCGCCTACAGCCGGCAACTGGAACAGAAATCGCTTGAGCTGGAAGCGGCAACCAACGAGTTGCGCGGCGCCAATCAGCGGCTGCAGGAACTTGACCGGCTGAAGGACGATTTCATTTCCACCGTCACCCACGAATTGCGCACACCGCTGACCTCCATCCGCGCCTTCTCCGAAATCCTCAGCGACAATCCGAATCTCGATCAGGAACAACGCAGCAAATTTCTCGGCATCATCACCCGCGAATCGGAACGGCTGACGCGCCTGATCAATCAGGTGCTGGATCTTGCCAAAATCGAATCCGGCGCCGCCGACTGGCATTCCACCGAAGTTGACATGCGCGAAGTCATCGAGGACGCCACTACGGCGCTGAGCCATATCTACAAGGACCGCAACATTGCGCTCAACCTGCGTCTGACCGAGCATCCGCAACGGGTCATCGCCGACCGCGACCGTGTCATGCAAGTGGTGCTGAACCTGCTCTCGAATGCGGCCAACTTCTGCGACAAACCACAAAGCCAGGTCACAGTGACGCTGATTCACGAGCCCACGGCCCTGCGCATCGAAGTCAGCGACAACGGCATCGGCATCAGCCCGGCCGACCAAACCGTCATTTTCGAGAAATTCCGCCAAGTCAGCGACATCCCCGCCGGCAAACCCAAAGGCAGCGGCCTCGGTCTCGCCATATCACGCGAAATCATCTGTCATTTCGGCGGCCGGCTCTGGGTCGAAAGCACCCTGGGCGCCGGCTCGACATTCTCGTTCACGCTGCCGCTGCCGCACAGCCGGTTCGCCTTCCTCGCTGCCTGACCCTCGATGACCTCGACTGCCATGACCGCGCGCGTACTGATCGTCGAAGACGAAGAAAGCATCCTGCTGTCGCTGGAGTTCCTGCTGCGCAAGGAAGGTTATGACATCGTCTCCGCGCGGGACGGCGCCGCCGCACTGCGCGCCCTGGAACAGCAGCCCCCGGATCTGGTGCTGCTCGATGTCATGCTGCCGCTGATCGACGGCTTTGAAGTGTGCGCGGCGATACGCGCCAATCCGGCGCTGAACAATACCCGCATCATGCTGGTTACGGCGCGCGGGCGCGAAGCGGAAATCGCCCGCGGCATGGCGCTGGGTGCCGATGCCTATCTGACCAAGCCCTTCTCCACCAGGGAATTGATGGAAAAAGTGCGCGCACTGCTCGGTGCGCCGCTGCCGGGATAACCCGCCGCGCGCAGGAACTCAGACATATCAAACGGATAGGCGAAGTTCCGGACACCCCCCTCGGCGCCAACCAGAGACCGTAGCCCGTAAGAAGCACAGCGGATTACAGGGCACGTATCCCCGTATTTCACTTCGTTCCATACGTGCTACGCTTGCTCAGGACGAACGGTAAGTTGTTGATTCCGTTCGTGGTGATGCTGAGCACTGTCGAAGCATCGAACCATGAGCGAAATCCACTTATTCAGCGTTTCCTTAACAGATCCTACCGCTCAATATAGTCGAGCGCGTAACCCCTGCCATACAGCGTCCGCACCATCACCCCGGTGCTGCCGATCTTCTTGCGCAACCGGTGTACGTACACTTCGATGGCGTTCTGGCTGACTTCC
>JANNHN010000542.1:0-1603 GCA_031404395.1 Betaproteobacteria bacterium | reverse complement strand
GGCGATCGCGCACGATGAACAACCAGTATCCGGGAAAGTCGTCAGGATACAGCACGCAGGCCCATGAATGGGCTGCCCGTCACAGCCGCAACCAGCCGCGGCGCGCGATATACAACAGCAGGATGCCGAACAGGAAGGCGACGCCGACGTTCCACATCGCCAGCGCAGCCGTGCCCAGCGTGACAAAGCGTTCACCCTTGTCGCGGGCCAAATCGCAGGAACCCAGCGCGAGTTGCAGACCGGCAAGGAACAGCATGACGCCCAGCGCCGGTTGCGGAAACAACCGCAGCAGCACCGCCAGCGAATCGCTGAAACCCAGCGCGAGGACGATCAGTATCAAGCCAAGGATCACCGGCGCGCCGCCGCTGCGTGCGCCAAAATTGACCTGCGCCGCCATGCCGCCGGCGCCGTGGCACATCGGTACCGCGCCGATGCAACTGCCCAGCGTATTCATGATGCCGGTGGACATGGCCATCTGGCGTTCCGTGACCGGCCGCTGCGGAAATTCCTTGTTGTTGAATTCCACCGGCGCCAGCACCGCATTGCCCAGCGTCAGCGGCACCTGCGGCAAAGCCAGCATCACGATCCCGGTAAACACCGCGGTCCAGGTCAGGTTCGCGAACGGCCATGCCGGCGGCACGAATCCCGGCTGTGTCGCCGTCAGTGCAGTGGCCATTGCCGGATCGGTGATCATCGCCCAAATCACGCCGCTGATGAGGATCAGCAACATGGCGACGATCGCCTTGCGCGCCAGCAGCAGGATGGTCACCAGCAACAGCGGCGCAGCAAACCAGACGGCGGTGGCCATCATCTGCGTGCCCTGCAGCATGAACGCGAAACCGAGGCCCAGCGTAATGCCGATGATCACCGGGCGACCGATCCAGCGAACGACCCGCCCCGCAGCACCAGTCATGCCGAGCAGCAGCCAGATCACACCCGTTGCCAGCGCGGCGACCGCGACGGCTTCCGGAGTCACGGTCGCCGTCTGCGCAGCGCCGGCGATGGACACCGCGCCGATGGCCTTCATCGGCTGCACCGCCAGCGGCGTGCGGAAATAGAGGCCGGTCGCCACCAGCGCAGCGCCGAATCCGAACAGCATGCCCGCCGGCGCAACGCCAACGACGGTCACATACGCCAGCAGAAACGGCACCAGCGTGCCGAGGTCGCCGAACGCGCCGGACCATTCGCGGCTGTCGAAACGCAGCCCGGCCGCATCCGGCCCGGACTTCAGACGTTCAGTTTGTTCATTCGCCATCAGCCGCACCTCCGCAAGCGGCCATGCTAACGCATGACCGGCTTGCGGTGTCCAGTGCACGCCCCGGATCAGCGTTTGGCGTTCGGAAAAAACAGCTGGTCGGCGCCGATCTTGTAGCCGGCGATGACTTTTTGGCCTTCCGCAGAAACAACCCAGTCAACAAACGACTGTCCCAGGTCTTTTTTCGCATGGGCGTGTTTGGCCGGGTTCACCAGCATGATGCCGTATTGATTGAACAGGCGCTGGTCACCTTCGACCACGATCAGCAGGTCGCCGCGGTTCCTGAACGACAGCCAGGTACCGCGATCGGTGAAGGCGTAAGCATTCATGCCGGCCGCGGTGTTCAGC
>JANNHN010000541.1:0-4938 GCA_031404395.1 Betaproteobacteria bacterium | reverse complement strand
CTCGCCGGGTTTGCCGCAGTAAATGCGCTCCATGGAACTCGCCAGCGCCACGGCGTAACCGCCGGTATCGCGTTGCACGCCCTTGGGCTTGCCGGTGGTGCCCGAGGTATAGAGGATGTACGACGGTTCGCTGGATTCCAGCCAGGTCACCGGCACCTGAGCGCCGGCGTGCTGGCGGGCCAACGTGGCGTAATCCAGGTCACGCCCCGGCAGCAGCGTGAAATCCGGATCAATGCCGCGATTGACGATCAGCACATGCGGCGGCGGAAACTGCGCCAAGCGCACCGCTTCATCGACCAGCGGCTTGTAATGGATGGCTTTGCCGCCGCGCAGGCCGGCATCCGCTGTGATCAGCAGTTTCGGTTTGGCATCGTCGATGCGCGCCGCACAGCTCGCCGCGGCAAAGCCGCCGAACACTACGGAATGCACCGCCCCCAGTCGCGCGCAGGCCAGCATCGCAAATACCGCCTCCGGGATCATCGGCATGTAGATCAGCACACGGTCGCCGCGACCGATGCCCTGCGCGGCAATAATTGCGGCGCAGGTGTTTACCGCGGCATGCAGTTCGCGGTACGTATAACTCTTCCCGGTATCGGTTTCAGTGGAAATATAGACCAGCGCCTGTTGGTCGCCGCGCGCGGCGAGATGGCGATCCACTGCGTTGTGGCAAAGATTGGTCTCACCGCCGACAAACCATTTTGCGAACGGCGGACGGCTGTAATCAAGCACCTGATCGAATGGCCGGTGCCAGTCTATGCACCGCGCTTCTTCGGCCCAGAACGCCTCGCGATCGGTGATGGAACGGCGATAGAAATCAGCGTACGTGCCCATATCCCCTCCAGTGATCGGCGCAGCGCTCCAGCTCGCAATTGACGGAGTCGCCAACAAGGGCATTATCACCCTCACGGACTTACAAAATCCTGACCACCGCGCGACCGCGGATCTCACCTTTCAGCATGCGCCCGAAATACGCGGTTAAATCAGTCAGTCCGATCACCTGCGTGATTGCACCGAGATGCCGCGGTTTCAGATCGCTGGCGAGACGCCCCCAGACGCGCCGCCGCAACGGCATCGGCGTTGCGGCGGAATCCACACCGATCAGCCGCACACCACGCAGGATGAACGGCAGCACCGTCGTTTTGAGATCAATGCCGCCGGCATTGCCGAAGCTGGCGATCAGCCCCTGCGGCTGCAGGGTACGCGTCAGCCAGGCCAGTTGCTCGCCGCCGACGGAATCGAAGGCCGCTGCCCACAGCGGCTTTTCCAGCGGACGCGAACCAAAATCAATCCCGGCGCGGTCGATAATTTCCGCAACGCCCAGGCTGCGCAGAAAATCATGTTCCGCGGCTTTTCCGGTAACCGCCGTCACGGAATAACCTTTCGCCGCCAGCATGTCGATGACCAGACTGGCCACGCCGCCGGTAGCGCCATTGACCAGCACCTTGCCGTTGTTCGGCGCGAGGCCATTGAGTTCCAGTAATTCCATAGCGAGTCCCGCGGTATAACCCGCCGTGCCCAGCGCCATCGCATCAAGCAGCGTCAGCCCCTTGGGCAACGGCACCACCCAGTCGGCGGGTACGCGGCAGATTTCAGAATACCCGCCGTCATGGGCGACACCCATGTCATAACTGGTGCAGATCACCTCGTCACCGGGTTTGAAACGGGCATCGCCGGAACTCATCACAGTGCCCGCGGCATCGATGCCGCCGGTCAGCGGATAGTTGCGGATGATCTTGCCGCCGACGCCGGTTGCCGCCAGCGCATCCTTGAAATTGACGCTGGAATATGCGGTCTTGAACACGACTTCGCCGCGACCGATGTCCGCCACCGGCACATCGACCAAGCGCCCCTCTATCTTGTTGTTTTCATTGAATATTCTGTAAGATTTAGCGTGTTCCATGGAACCTCAGGGCAAGTGGGGAAGCGAAAGATACTGCCGCGTCTGCATTTCGGTCAGCCGGCTCGCCAGCCGCTCTTTCATCGAGGCATTCAGATGCGCCTGGAATCCGTCGCTGTCAGTAGCGTTGGCCACCAGCTTGAGCGCGGGCACTGCGGCGCCCAGCATCAGCTTCACGCGTCGATCATAAAACTCATCGACCAGCCAGACAAATCGCCGCAGGATATCGCCGTCCTGCCCGGTAAAGCGCGGCACGCCGGAAATCAGGATGGTGTGATAACGACGGCCCAGCTCGATGTAATCGGGTTTGCCGCGCGGGCCTGCGCACAAATCGCTGAAATCGAACCAGGCCACGCCCGACGCCTGGCGCCGCACACGGATCCGCCGGTCCTCGATGTCGAGCGGTGTCGCATCGATCGTGCCGCTGGCGAGACGCTCGAAAGCTTGCGCAAGATGGCGATCAGCGTCGCCGCCGGTATGGTACGTACCTGCCTTTTCAAGTTCGCGCAACCGGTAATCAATACCGCCATCGACATTGACCACGGTCAGCCGTGCTTTGATCAGTGCAATCGCCGGTAAAAACTGGTTGCGTTGCAAGCCGTGCTGATACAACTCGTCCGGCGAAAAATTGGACGTCGTCAGCAACACCACCCCTTCGGCCATCAGCCCTTCCAGCAGACGCCGCATCAACATGGCATCGGTAATGTCGGTGACGTGGAATTCGTCCAGACACAGCAGACTCACCCCGGCGGCGATGTCGCGCGCCACCAGCGCCATGGGCGATTCGTGCCCCTGATGGCCGTGGAGTGACTTGTGGATTTCCTGTATGAAGCGATGAAAGTGAACACGTTTTTTGCGCGGCACCGAGGTGTATGCAAAAAAACTGTCCATCAAAAAACTCTTACCGCGGCCGACACCGCCCCACAGGTAAACACCTCGGACGATCCGGCGACGGTCAAGCAGCCCGAGCAGGCCGCGGCTGCCCCGGGTTTCCGGATGCAGACCGTCATGCACGCGCTGCAGTTCGCGCGCCGCAAATTCCTGCTCGGCATCTGGCGTAAAGCCGTGCGCGGCAGCGCTGTCGCGCAGGAACGCCGCAAAATCGCCCGGCACAGAGGTAACCCGGGCGGTCATGCCAGTACGCGCCGGTGTGCCTTAATCCCGTTCACCCGTTCACCCGTTCACTCGTTCACAGCTTCACTACTCACAGATTCAAAGTGCGATTATCGACTGCCAGCGCAGCTTCCTTCAGCGACTCCGACAACGACGGGTGTGCATGACAGATCATGGCGATATCTTCCGCCGCCGCGCCGAACTCCATCGCCACCACCGCCTCGGCAATCAGCTCGGAAGCCATCGGTCCGATGATATGCACACCGAGAATGCGGTCGGTCAGCGCATCCGCAATAAATTTGACAAAACCCGTAGTGTCGCCCAGCGCGCGGGCACGGCCATTCGCCATGAACGGGAAGGTGCCGACGCGGAATTTGACGCCTTCCTGCTGCAACTGCTGCTCGGTCTTGCCCACCCAGGCGATTTCCGGCGAGGTGTAGATGACCCAGGGCACGGTATTGAAATCGACATGGCCATGTTTGCCGGCAATGCGCTCGGCCACCGCCACACCCTCTTCTTCGGCTTTGTGCGCCAGCATCGGCCCCCGCACCACGTCGCCTACTGCCCATACGCCGGGCAGATTGGTCTTGCAGTCGCCATCGACCGCAACAAAGCCGCGCTCGTCCGTTTTCAGACCCACCGCTTTGGCATTCAATCCGTCGGTGTTCGGCAGGCGGCCGATGGAGATGATCAATTTGTCCACGACCAACGTCTGCGCAGCACCGGCGCTGTCGGTGTATTCAACGGTGACATTTTTCTTTGCGGTGATCTTGCCAACCTTGACGCCGGTTTTGATATCGAGACCCTGCTTGGTGAACACCTTCAGCGCCTCCCTGGCCACCTGCTCGTCCACCGCTCCCAGAAATACCGGCAGCGCTTCGAGCACAGTGACTTCGGCGCCGAGCCGCCGCCAGACACTGCCCATTTCCAGCCCGATGACGCCGGCGCCGATGACGCCCAGTTTTTTGGGTGTTTCGGCAATCTCCAGCGCACCGGCATTGTCGAGCACCAGTTTATTGTCGAACGGCATGTCAGGCAGTGCCCGCGGGTTCGATCCCGTGGCGATGATCACGTGCTTTGCCGTCAGCACCTCGGCGCTCTTGCCGGAGACCTGGACCTGCCAGCCGCCGGCGCCACCGCCGGCGAAAGCGCCTTTGCCGTGGAAAAACGTGATCTTGTTTTTCTTGAACAGATAAAGAATGCCGTCATTATTCTGTTTTACAACCTTGTCCTTGCGCTTGAGCATCTGCGCCACGTCCATCGCCAGACCTTTGATCTGGATGCCGTGATCGGCAAACGCATGACCGGCGTGTTCGAAATTCTCCGACGACTGCAGCAGCGCTTTCGACGGAATGCAGCCGACATTGGTGCAGGTGCCGCCGGGCGCGGGCTTGCCCTCGGGGGTGCTCCATTCGTCGATGCACGCCGTCTGCAGGCCGAGTTGCGCGGCACGGATCGCCGCAATGTATCCGCCGGGACCGGCGCCGATTACGACTACGTCGAAGTTTTTTGCCATTATTTAAACCGGTAATTGGTAATTGGTCAGTAGTGTCCCAACGTTTTTCAATACGTAGGTTGGGGTGACGAAGGAACCCCAACGCTGAACCCAGTGCAAAGTAGTAGAGTGTAGGGTGGAAAACCCCGAGTATTTGCAGCGGTCGCGCGTTGGGGTTCGCAAGCTCACCCCAACCTACTCACTAAGTGATTGGGAGTGGTTGCGGTACGGGTGCCAAATGACCCAATCACCCAATCACCCAATTACCGGGTTCACAAATCAAGCAGCATCCGCGCCGGATCTTCCAGCGCTTCTTTCATCGCCACCAGCGCCAGCACGGCTTCGCGGCCATCGATGATGCGATGGTCATAAGACAGGGCGAGGTAGTTCATCGGACGGATGACGATCTGCCCGTTCTCCACCACCGCGCGCT
>JANNHN010000540.1:0-5481 GCA_031404395.1 Betaproteobacteria bacterium | reverse complement strand
GCGGAATGTACAGATCCAGTGGCATCTCCAGCATGGGCTGGCCGTACACCTTGGCGACCGACGCCGGCTCAACGACGGGGATTTCTGCTTCGCTCATGGCTGGAACAGGCTGCGGATGGCGGGACGGTCAGCGCAGTGCCGTGATTGCGAACTGCGTCGCGGACTGCGTGGATGATTTTGTTGGTTTTGTGGGTGCCGCATCAGCGTATTTTACCGATTTTTGACAGCGCACCCAACGCTTACAGTCCTGAAAATGACTGATCCCAGTAAGCCATTGACGCGATTGCCATTTGCACAACCTTGCTCGAACCTGATCCGGAAACCTGTGCAGCGCGCAGGCTGGCGAAGTTGCCGGCGTCATGGAATACGTAATTCGGTAT
Source organism: Betaproteobacteria bacterium (assembly GCA_031404395.1). Classification (GTDB taxonomy): domain Bacteria; phylum Pseudomonadota; class Gammaproteobacteria; order Burkholderiales; family SG8-41. The sequence goes on along the minus strand of JANNHN010000540.1, from coordinate 5,101 downwards.
AGCTACCGGAAGACGCCTGCGCCACGGCACGGGTGTTCCCTAGTCGAACAGGACTTGCACTTACGCTGGCGTAAGGGCGCTCCGCGCGGCGTACTCCAAGACTGCGCGCACTTGCTGGAGCGTTACACCGGGGAACAACTCGACGAACTGGCTGACGGGCACTCCGTCTTCGAGATTCTCGAAGAGCGCCGCGACAGGCACGCGTGTGCCACGGAACACCCAGGCGCCGCTGTAGCGCTCGGCATCCCGCTCAACAGCTTGGCAAGTTGACCAGTCAATCATGATCGAAAGAATAGCACCAAACAAAAGTTATCGGGGTCGATTTCCTTTTGCAGCTTTCGCCGGATCAATCGACTCTGGCAAGTTGAATCGGTATTTCTGGCGCAACCGATGGTCAGCCCGCGGTGAGTCTGACCTTGCCGACAGCGCCAAGATCAACATGCCGCTTGGCCTGCCAAAGATCATAGTTGTATTGCATGGCCAGCCAGCTTTCGGGCGAGCGACCGAGAGCCTTGGCCAAGCGCAACGCCATCTCCGGACTGATGCCACTGGCCCCCTTCAAGACACGGCTCAACGTGGAAGCAGCGACCCCGAGCTTGACGGCAAGCTCACGACCGCTCAGCCCGTTGGGCTCAAGATAGACCTCAGTGATGAACTCGCCGGGGTGCGGCGGATTGTGCATGGCCATTAGTGATAATCCTCATAGTTCAGGACGTGCGCATCTCCGTCCTCAAATTGAAACGTCAGCCGCCAGTTACCATTGACCCATACCGCCCACCGACTGCGCTCCGCCCCCTTGAGGGGATGCCGCCGAAACCCCGGGACGTCCATATCGTCAATAGACCGGGATGTGTCCAGGGCTGCAAGCAGCATGCGCAGCCGTTTGGCATGATGCGGCTGAATGCCTGCAGCACTCCCCGACTCAAAGAACTTTCTTAGGCCTTTGTGCCGGAACGATTTGATCATGCGACATTATAGGCTGTTGCGCACCACGCAACAAGAGCACGTCAAGGTCGCCAGCTCCGCGGAGCCGACGTCTGTTCTCCCGCCTGGTTGGGGCGTCGTCACATCACCTTTGCGGAAGAAATCCACTCCGGCACTGATGATTTGATAGCGTACCAACATAATCACCAAACCCCGCGGCACTCTTGGCAACCCGTTGAGTTGGTTATGGTTCTCTCTTTGCGAAATTTTCGTAACTTATTGTTTTTACTTATATTTTTACCACGCCACCGGCAATAAATCTACAGCCACCACACTCTCCCGCGGCGCATGCCAGTAACGCACGTAACGATCACGATAACGCGACACCATAATCGGTTTTCCTTCCTGCAGTTCAAAACCAATCGCGCCGCCTTCATCCGTGCGCACCATCGTGCTGCCAGTTTCCTGATACCGCGCAACGACTTCCGGATGCGGATGCTTGAAGCGATTGCGGTAGCCCACGGGAAAAATCACCGCACGCGGCGCCACTGCCTGCACGAATTCTGCGGTTGAAGACGTCCTGCTGCCGTGATGCGGCGCGATCAGCACATCGGCGCGCAAGGCTGCGGGAATCGTTTCGAGCAACGCCTGTTCGCTGCGGCGTTCGATATCCGCCGGAATCAGCGCACTGCCGCCGGCAGTGGTGATTTTCAGCACGCAACCGCGGTCATTGTTCTTGATTCGAGCGCCCGCATAACTTGCGGCCTCCGGGTGCAGCATGTCAAAACGCACACCATCCCAGGTCCATTGCTGCCCGGCCCGGCAGCGCTGTTCCTGCGCCGCAATCAGGATCAGCGGATCGAGGTCCGGCAATGATGACAGCATGGTGGTCACCGGTACCGCCTGCAATACCGACAACGCGCCGCCGGTGTGATCAGCGTCGTCATGACTGACGATCAGTGCATCGAGCCGCCGGATGCCCGCAGCGCGCAAGTACGGCACGATGACGCGATTGCCGCTGTCCGCCGTCGGCCCGAACGCCGGGCCGGTGTCGAACAGCAGTGCATGACGGCGCGTCTGCACCACCACTGCGAGACCCTGCCCGACATCGAGCACGGCAATGCGCGCGGCGCCGTCCGCGGGCGGCGCCGGCACGATCAGGAACATCGGCAGGAATGCCGTGATGCCGAGCCAGCGCGCCGGAAATCCCCGCGGCAGCAGCATCCATACCGCCCCGGCCAGCGCGGCGATCACGGTCCACGGCGGCGGCGCGTGCTGCTCCCATGCTGCGGCAGGCAACGCGCTCAGCCACTCCAGCACCATCATGCACCCGTGCATCACCCACTGCGACAAATGCAACAGCGCATCGAGCGGCGGCACCAGTCCGGCGAGCGCCAGCGGCACCACCACCAGACTCACCACCGGAATCGCCAGTGCATTGGCGACGGGCGATATCACCGACACCTGCTGAAACATCGCCAGCAGCAGCGGCACCAGCGCCAGCGTCACGGCCCACTGCACCCGCCCCCACGTCACCAGCCAATGCGCGGGATGCAATCGACCGCCCGAGACCAGCATGATGATGGCGACGGCGCCGAACGACAGCCAGAATCCCGGCGCCAGCACCGCCCACGGATCCATCACCGTCACCACGAGCAATGCCCAGCACAGCACACGCGTCGCGCCGGCCGCATAACCGCTCCACAATGCCGCAGCGACCACTGCCAGCATGAACACCGTGCGTTGTGCGGGTACCGCAAAACCTGCGAGCAGCGCATAAGCCAGCGCGGTGAGCAAACCGGCCACGGCAGCGGCCTTGACGGCAGGCAACGCCAGCGTCAGGCGCGTGCTGCGCCGCCACAACGCATTGGCCAGTATGAACGCGAGGCCCGACAGCATCGTCACATGCAGGCCCGAAATGCTCATCAGATGATTGACGCCGGTGCGGGTGTACACCTGCCACTGCTCCGGCGGAATCGCGCGCTGATCGCCCATTGCCAGCGCCGCGACGACGCCCGCCGTCGGCGCAGCGCCGAGTACGGCATGGATACGCTCGCGCAACCGTTCGCGCATCCGTTCGATCCAGTAGGCCGGCGCATTGACCAGTTCCTGCAATCGCCGTGGATCACTGCGCGGACGGATATAACCGGTGGCGCGGATGCCGCGTTCCAGCAGCCAGGCTTCGTAATCAAAACCATTGGGATTGGCCAGACCGTGCGGACGTTTCAGGCGCACCACAAACTGCCAGCGCTCGCCCGCCGATACCCGCGGCAACACACCCGCCGCACCGCCACGCTGCGGTTCGCCCCACCACGACAGCACCACGCGTGCAGGCGCAATCGCGCCGGCGGTCAGCACCTGCTCGATGTCGAACTCGAAACGCACACTGCGGTCATACGGCTGCGGCAGACTGGCGACCACGCCAATGACGGTGATGTCGCGCCCTTCACTGTCAGCGGGCAACGCATCGGCGAGGCGCCACTGCGCCAGCGTTGCGGCCCAGAAAAATCCGGCACCCGCGCACAAGGCCAGCGTCAATGCCAGGCGTGTATAACGCTGCCATGCCGGGTGTCCCCGCAGCAATACAGCGGCGACAAACACCACCGGCAGCAGCCCCGCCCACACCAGCGGCGGCAGCGTCGGTTGCTGCTGCAGCCACCAGACACCGGCAACGAAGGCGATAATAGGGGCGACCCGCATGGCTACCTAACGCAGCGCCACCGGCTACGCTGACCGCCGCACTGCGATTGCAGCCTGCAACACCATACTTGCTCATTCACTACACATGCCCAGAAAATTATTCCGCAAATATCTGCCCTCCTCCCGGTCGATCACGCAAAACCGCTGGCTCGCCTGGTGCGGACCGTGGCTGGTTCATCACAATCTGTGGCATCTGCACCGGCGTTCGGTCGCCGGCGGTGTCGCCGTCGGGTTGTTTGCCGGCCTGATCCCGGGACCGCTGCAGATTCTTACCGCGGTCGTTTTGACGATCGTGTTTCGCGTCAACCTGCCGGTCGCGGCACTGACAACGCTGTACACCAATCCGCTGACCATCGTGCCGCTGTACTACGCGGCTTATCGTTTAGGCGCGTTCGTTACGCTGACCGATATCAAGCATCATGAGCCGGCGACGTTCAGCATGGCCGACAAGGGCTGGACCGACTGGATACCGGCGCTGATCAACTGGATGATTTCACTGGGCAAACCGCTGGCGGTGGGCCTGCCATTGCTGGCGATTACACTGGCCGCGCTGGGTTACCTGCTGGTGGATCAGGCCTGGCGCATCCATGTGCGCCTCACCTGGCAACGCCGCGGCAAACGCCGGACTGCCGGAGATCGCAGATGAAAGCCCCCGCGTACTGGACGCGTGCAAAACGCGAACTCGGCGCCGCCGACCCGGTGCTGGGCGCGTTGATCAGGCGTTACAAAGGGCTCACGCTGGCGAGCCGCGGCGACGCCTTTCAGACACTCGCGCGCTCCATCGTCGGCCAGCAGATTTCAGTCAAAGCCGCGCAAAGCGTATGGGATCGCTTCGCCGTCACTGCAGTCGAGGTAGCGCCGGGCCGCGTCGCCCGCATGTCCGTGGATATGCTGCGCGGCTGCGGATTGTCCGGACAGAAAGCCGGTTATCTGCTCGACCTGTCCACACGGTTTGCCGATGGCGCAATCGATGCCACGCGCTGGCATGACATGGATGACGAGGCATTGATCGCCGATCTGACGCAGGTCAAAGGCGTCGGTCGCTGGACCGCGGAAATGTTCCTGATTTTTTATCTGACGCGCCCGGATGTATTGCCGCTCGGCGATCTCGGCCTGCAGCGCGCGATGCAGCTTCACTACAATAAGGGCCGCGCGTTGTCCGACCGGCGCATTGCAGCGCTCGGTAAACGGTGGGCGCCGTGGCGCTCGGTGGCGACGTGGTATCTGTGGCGCAGTCTGGATCCGGTGCCGGTGGAATACTGAAACGGCATCAGTAGTGTCCCAACGTTTTCACGAGGGCCAGTTATCAGTTGATGATCGAAATGTGGAAACGAGCGATTTTGTCTGGTCTCGATTTGAATGTCGAGGTGCAGTGAGTAGGTTGGGGGGAGCTTGCGAACCCCAACGCGCGACCGCTGCAAATACTCGGGGTTTTCCACTCTACACTCTACTACTTTGCACTGGGTTCAGCGTTGGG
>JANNHN010000539.1:0-7452 GCA_031404395.1 Betaproteobacteria bacterium | reverse complement strand
GATGTCCATCCACCGCACGGCGCCGACCTACGAGGAACTGTCGCCCTCGCAGGATCTGCTGGAAACCGGCATCAAGGTGATTGACCTGGTTTGCCCGTTTGCCAAGGGTGGCAAAGTCGGTCTGTTCGGCGGCGCCGGCGTTGGCAAGACCGTGAACATGATGGAACTGATCAACAACATCGCCAAAGCACACTCGGGTCTGTCCGTGTTTGCCGGTGTGGGTGAACGTACCCGCGAAGGCAATGACTTCTATCACGAGATGGCCGACTCCGGCGTCGTGAACCTCGAGAACCTCGGCGAGTCCAAAGTGGCCATGGTTTACGGCCAGATGAACGAGCCGCCAGGCAACCGTCTGCGCGTGGCGCTGACCGGCCTGACGATTGCCGAGTCCTTCCGTGACGAAGGCCGTGACGTGTTGTTCTTTGTCGATAACATCTACCGTTACACCCTGGCCGGCACCGAAGTGTCGGCGCTGCTTGGCCGGATGCCGTCGGCGGTGGGTTACCAGCCGACACTGGCCGAAGAAATGGGCCGGCTGCAGGAACGCATTACTTCGACCAAAACAGGTTCGATCACTTCGATCCAGGCGGTGTACGTGCCGGCGGACGACCTGACCGACCCCTCGCCGGCAACGACCTTCGGTCACCTGGATTCGACGGTGGTGTTGTCGCGCGATATCGCGTCACTCGGTATTTATCCCGCCGTGGATCCGCTGGACTCCACTTCGCGCCAGCTCGACCCGCATGTGGTTGGTGAAGAACACTACAACACGGCGCGCAGCGTACAGGCGACGCTGCAGCGCTACAAGGAACTGCGCGACATCATCGCGATTCTGGGCATGGATGAACTCTCGCCGGAAGACAAACTGGCGGTGTCGCGCGCGCGGAAAATTCAGCGCTTCCTGTCGCAGCCGTTCAGCGTGGCCGAAGTATTCACCGGCTCGCCGGGCAAGTACGTATCGCTGAAAGACACCATCAAGGGCTTCAAGATGATCGTCAGCGGCGAATGCGATGCGCTGCCGGAGCAGGCGTTCTACATGGTCGGCGGCATCGAGGAAGCGTTCGAGAAGGCAAAAACCCTGCAATAACGGGTAAGGAAATCCTGCAATGGCCGAAGCCGTTCATACCATGCACGTCGATGTCGTCAGCGCCGAAGAGCAGATCTACTCCGGCGAGGCGGAGTTCGTCGTGTTGCCCGGCGAAGCGGGCGAACTCGGCATTTATCCGCGGCACACGCCGCTGATTACCCGTATCAAGCCGGGTGCAGTGCGCATCAAGCCGGCGGGCGGCGGTGAAGAAGAATTCATTTTCGTCGCCGGCGGCGTACTGGAAGTGCAGCCAAAAATGGTCACCGTGCTGGCCGATACGGCGATTCGCGGCGCCGATCTGGACGAAGCCAAGGCCACCGAAGCGCTGAAACAGGCCGAGGAAGCGCGCAAGAACGCGCAGGGCAAACAGGAGGTCGCCACCGTCGAGGCCGAATTGGCGATGCTGGCGGCGCAGTTTGCTGCCATCCGCAAGCTGCGCGGCAAACGTTGATGCCGTCGCGCGCCACTGATCACAAGGGCAGCTGCTAGCTGCCCTTTTTTGTCTTTATGACTACTGCCGCTCCCGTTGATGTGCTGGTAGTCGGTGGCGGCATCAACGGCGCCGGCATTGCCCGCGACGCGGCGGGCCGCGGGCTCAGGGTGGTGCTGGTCGAGAAAGACGACCTGGCCGCGCATACCAGCTCCTCCAGCAGCAAGCTGATACACGGCGGGTTGCGTTATCTCGAGCAGTACGATTTTCGTCTCGTGGCAGAGGCACTGGCTGAGCGCGAAATTTTGCTGAATATCGCGCGGCATCTGGTGTGGCCGGCCCGTTTTGTCATGCCCCATGTACCCGAACTGCGGCCGCGCTGGATGATCCGCGCCGGATTGTTTCTCTATGACCACCTGGCGCGACGGACCAGCCTGCCGGGATCGCATGCCGTGCGCCTCGATATTCCGCCCTACAACTCCGGACTGAAGCCGCAATTCAGGCATGGGTTCATTTATTCGGATTGTCGTGTGGATGATGCACGTCTGGTGGTGATCAATGCCATGGACGCGCGGCGGCGCGGCGCAGAAATTCTGACGCGTACCGAATGCCTGTCAGCGCACCGCGAAGACAACGGCTGGAGAGTGCAACTGCAGGGCGGCAGGGAAATACGTGCCCGCGCCATCGTCAATGCCGCCGGGCCGTGGGTGAAGCGCGTGTTGAATGAGAACCTCGGTCAACCCAGCAGCGAAGGCGTCAAACTGGTCAAAGGTAGCCACATTGTGTTGCCCCAGCTCTATCAGGGCGATCATGCGTTCATCCTGCAGAACGACGACCGGCGCGTGGTCTTCATGATTCCCTATGGCGAGCGGCATACGCTGGTCGGCACCACGGATGTGTCTCTGGAAGGTGCGCCGGCCGCGGCCCAGGCCAGCGACGCGGAAGTCGAATACCTGTGTCGCGCAGTGGGACGATATCTGCAGCGACCGGTGGAGCCGGCGCAAGTGGTCTGGCGTTTTGCGGGGGTGCGGCCGCTGTACGACGACGGTACCAACGATCCATCGGCGATTACGCGCGACTATACCCTGCGTGTCGATGATGGCTCGGGCGCCGCCCCGGTGTTATCGATCTACGGCGGCAAGGTGACGACCTACCGACGCCTGGCGGAACACGCGCTGCAAAAGCTGGCACCGTATTTCCCGGGGCTCAAAGGGGACTGGACCGCGACGGAGCCGCTGTTGGGCGGGGATTTTGCGGGAATCAGTCGCGAACAAGCGCGTGATGCGCTGTTCGACCGCTACCGCCAACTGCCGCAGGCGGTGCTGCGCGGTCTGTTTAGAAGGCATGGCATGCTGGCCTACCCGGTACTCGACGGCGTAGCGACGATTTCCGACCTGAGGGTGGACTTTGGCGCTGGTCTTTACGCGCGCGAGGTCGATTATTTCATCCGGGAAGAGTGGGCACGCACGGCGGAGGATGTGCTGTGGCGCCGCACCAAATGTGGTTTGCATCTGACGCCGGCGCAACAACATGCGGTCGACGACCATGTCAAACGACGCGTAAGCTGATGTTTATGCGATAATTTTCCGATGCGCATCCAAGTGGTCATCCTTGCCGCCGGCCAGGGCAAACGTATGCATTCCGATTTACCCAAAGTCCTGCACACGCTGGCCGGCCGGCCGCTGCTGGCCCATGTCGTCGCCACCGCCCGCGAAATAGCCGCGGAGCAGATTTGTGTGGTGCATGGTTACGGTGGCGACCGCGTGCAGGCGGCACTGTCCGGCAAGGATCTCGTGTACGCGCTGCAGTCGCCGCAACTGGGTACCGGACACGCGTTGCAGCAAGCACTGCCCCGTCTGACCAAAGCCCCAGTCACGCTGGTGCTCTACGGCGATGTGCCGCTGGTGCGCGCAGATACGCTGCGCACATTGCTTGATGCAGCGGCAGGATGTGTTGCCGTGCTGACCGCCGATATGGATGATCCGGGCGGCTATGGGCGCATCCTGCGCAACAAGTCCGGACGCGTAACCGGCATCGTTGAAGAAAAAGACGCCACAGCAGCGCAGCGCCGCATCCGTGAAATCAATACCGGGATCATGGCGCTGCCTACAGCCAGCCTGAAGCCATGGTTAGCGCAGCTGAAGAACAAGAATTCCCAGAAAGAGTATTACCTGACGGACGTCATCGCCCTGGCCGTCAAGGATCGTGTGCCGGTATTCGGCATCAAGGCGGCGGACGCCGGCGAAACGCTGGGTGTCAACAGCCGCGCGCAACTTGCGCAACTGGAACGCACCTATCAGTGGCAGCAGGCCTCGCGTCTGCTGGATGCCGGCGTGATGCTGGTGGATCCGTTACGCTTCGATTTGCGCGGGACACTGGAATGCGGGTGCGATGTGCAAATCGACATCAATTGCATCGTTGAAGGCAAGGTTGAAATTGGCGACGGCGTCAGCATCGGCGCGCACTGCGTATTGAAAGATGTTGTCATCGGCGCCGGCACGCGTATAGAGCCGTTCTCGCATCTCGACGGCGCGCAGATCGGCGCGCAGTGCCGCATTGGGCCTTATGCGCGCATCCGGCCGGGAACGCGTCTTGCCGCGAAGGTGCATGTCGGCAATTTTGTCGAAATCAAGGCCAGCGAATTGGGCGGGGGTTCCAAGGCAAATCACCTGGCTTACGTCGGTGACGCTACCGTCGGCCGTAACGTCAACATCGGCGCCGGCACCATTACCTGCAATTACGACGGCGCCGACAAGCACCGCACCATCATCGAAGACGACGTGCACATCGGCTCCGACGTGCAGCTGGTCGCACCGGTGCGTGTGGCGCGTGGCGCAACCATCGGCGCAGGTACCACGGTGTGGAAAGACACGCCGGCCGGTGGGCTGGTGATCAACGCCAAGATGCAGGAGCACCGCGCCGGCTGGCAGCGGCCGCGCAAGAAAGCGGCCAGGGGCAAGTCGTGACGGAGCGGGAATAACGCATGTGCGGAATTGTTGGCGCCATCGCTGCCCGCGACGTTGTCCCGATTCTGATCGAGGGCCTGAAGCGTCTCGAATACCGGGGCTATGATTCGGCTGGTGTCGCCGTGATCAACGGCGGCTTGCGGCGCATCCGCAGCACCGGGCGCGTCGCCGAGCTGGAGCGTCTCGCGCAGGCGGGCAGCGTGACCGGATCCATCGGTATTGCGCATACGCGCTGGGCCACGCATGGCGCCCCATCCGAAAAAAACGCGCATCCCCATGTGTCAGGCGGCGTCTCGGTCGTGCATAACGGCATCATCGAGAATCACGAAGCCATGCGCGAGAAGCTGCGCGGGCTGGGTTACCGCTTCGAGTCAGATACTGATACTGAAGTCATCGCGCATCTGGTGCATCTGCACCTGGCGCAGTGTGGCGATCTGTTCGAGGCGGTTCGCCGCAGCCTGCGCGAACTGGTTGGCGCCTACGCGATCGCCGTGATCAATGAGGCAGATAATTCACGGCTGGTCGTCGCCCGTATGGGTGCGCCGCTGTTGCTCGGATTGGGCGACGGCCAGAATTTTGCGGCCTCCGATGCCTCGGCGCTGGTGCAGGTCACGCAGCGCGTGGTTTATCTTGAAGAAGGGGACTGCGCGGAACTGACCCGCGACCGCATCCGCATCGTTGATGTCGGCGGCCAGCCCGCCACGCGCAAAGAGCAGATCACCGAATTGACGGCCGCAGCGGTTGAGCTGGGGCCGTACCGGCATTACATGCAGAAGGAAATTTTTGAGCAGCCGATGGCGGTCGCCAACACACTGGAAATGGTGACCAGCGCGCGTGCTGTGGCGCCCCAGTTATTCGGCGCCGGCGCAGATAAAATTTTAAATAAAATCAACAGCTTAGTGATATTAGCTTGCGGTACCAGCTATCACGCCGGCATGGTGGCGCGCTACTGGATCGAAGCCGTGGCCGGGCTGCCCTGTAATGTCGAGATCGCCAGCGAATATCGTTATCGCGAAGCCTGCAGCGATCCCGACGCGCTGGTGGTGACGATTTCGCAATCGGGTGAAACCGCGGACACACTGGCGGCCCTGCAATATGCGAAGTTGCGCGGTCATCGCCACAGTCTGGCGATCTGCAATGTGCCGGAATCGGCGCTGGTGCGGGCATCAGACCTGCGCTTTCTGACTCGCGCCGGACCGGAAATCGGCGTTGCCTCGACCAAAGCGTTCACCACCCAGCTTGCCGCGCTGGTGCTGCTGACCATGACCTTGGCCAAAGAGCGCGGCCGGCTGGCACCTGAACGGGAAACGGAGTTTTTGAACGCGCTGCGCCATTTGCCTGCGGCGCTGTCCCATGTGCTGCAGGTGGAGCCGCAGATTGCAGTCTGGGCGGAACAGTTTTCCCGCAAGGAACACATGTTGTTTTTGGGCCGCGGCATCCATTACCCGATCGCCATGGAAGGCGCCTTGAAGATCAAGGAGGTTTCGTATATCCACGCCGAAGCCTATGCGGCCGGCGAACTGAAACATGGCCCGCTGGCTCTGGTGGACCGCAACATGCCGGTAGTGGCCGTGGCGCCCAAGGATGCGCTGCTGGAAAAACTCAAATCGAATCTGCAGGAAGTTCGCGCGCGCGGCGGCGAACTGTACGTGCTGGCTGATCAGGATGCCCGCATTGCGCCCAGCGACGGCGTGCATGTGATCCAGATGCCCGATCATGCCGGCCTGCTGTCGCCGATCCTGCATACCGTGCCGTTGCAGTTGCTGGCGTATCACACGGCGCTGCGGCGCGGTACTGACGTTGACAAGCCGCGCAATCTCGCCAAATCCGTTACGGTTGAATAACGGCCGCCGTCCGGCTGCTGCCGGTCAGGGTTTTCAGTGTGATTCCCGGCGCGGCTTGCGTCCGGAGCGTGCCGCCAGCGGATCGTAAATCCACCGCGGCAGCACATGCATCAGCCGTGCGACGACCGCCATCTGCCACGGCATGACGGCATGGACCTGGCGCCGCGCAATGACCGCGGCGATTTTCCGCGCCGCATTATCCGCAGTCATGATGAAGGGCATGCGATAGGGATTGTGCGCCGTCATTGCCGTGACGATGTATCCGGGGCAGATGGTAATGACCGTGATACCGCTGCCGCGCAACTCCACACGCAGGCTTTCCAGGTAACTGATGGCCGCGGCCTTGGATGCCGAGTACGCGCTCGCTCCGGGCAGGCCGCGATAACCGGCGACACTGGCGATGCCCACCAGCACGCCGCTCCCCCGTTCGCGCATGGCGGCGATATACGGCTGAAAGGTATTCATCATGCCGAAGACGTTGATGTCGAAGACGTCGCGAAAGGCCTGTGCGTCCCCGGCAACCTCGGTCAGCGTGCCGATGCTGACCCCGGCATTGGCGATGACGATATCGGGAACGCCATGTATTGCGCTGAAATCTGCAGCGACTTGCTGCAGTGCTGCTGCGTCGCGGACATCTGCAGCATGGACAGAGCAGCGCCCGGACAGGCTTGCAGCAACCCGGGACAATTCTGCGCCGCGGCGGGCAATCAGGCCGATGACAGTGTCCGCACCGGCCAACTGGCGGGCCAGCGCCTCTCCCAGCCCCCCGGAAGCGCCGGTGATGACTATGCGGCGGGGCATTACCCTGCAGGATCAGCGGGTGCCGGGTTGACTGATGGGTTGACTGCGCGCCAGGCGCACCAGCCGGTCGAGCAGAGGCACCAGTTGCTCGATGGTGCCGGCCATGTTGCCCGACGTCAGGTAATGGCCGTTGATCACCAGCGACGGCGTACCCTCAATGCCGTAAGTGCGGGTCAGTTGCGCGGCCTGCTCCACTTTGCTGGTGACGATCGCAGATGAGTAGGCGGTATCCCAGCGTTCGCGGGCGATACCGTGGCGCACCGCCCACTCGGACATGACCTCGGGCTTGCTCATGTGCAGCTCTTCAACGTGATAGCTGCGATA
>JANNHN010000538.1:0-1520 GCA_031404395.1 Betaproteobacteria bacterium | reverse complement strand
GGTGGTGATCTACGTGCCGGGCATGGACCAGACCAAGGAAGTGTTCCCCAAGGCGTACCACAACATCGGCCTCGCCCGCGGCTTTCATGTGCTGGCGATGGACGGCCCGGGCCAGGGCAATTCCAACCTGCAGAAAATCCGTGCGGTCAGCGACAACTACGAACGCGCCGGCGCCGCCGTAATCAGCTACCTGCGCAAGCGCCCGGAAGTGGACAAGAACAAGATTGCCATCTACGGCATCAGCATGGGCAGTTACTGGTCGCTGCGGCTGTCGAGTTACGACCACCGCGCGGCCGTCGTCGTCAGCTCCGTAGCCTGCTTCAACCCGAACAACACCATCTTCACGCAATCCTCACCGCGCTTCAAACAGATGTTCATGTACATGGCGGGTTACGAAGACGAGGAACGCTTCGACGAAGAGGTGGCCAGGGGCATGACCGTGCGCGGTTATCTCGACAAGATCAAATGTCCGACACTGCTGGTCACCGGCGAATTCGATCCGCTGTGCCCGCTGGAAGACGCGATCGAGGCCTACGCAGACCTCAAGGTGCCGAAGGAAATGTGGGTGTTTGAGAACCAGTACCATCCGCTGTGGAGCATCAGCAATCTCGGCGGCATGGACTGCCATGATTACGTGTTCGACTGGCTGCAGGCCTTCTTCTCGGGCAAAAAGCCGACCAAACGCGGCCGCATTTCATACATCAAGGAACACGGCGACGGGCCGTGGTCGGACTGCGACTGGACGCCGCCGGTCAAACGCGGGCAGGCTTACTTCTGACCACGGTACGCCACAAAAAAGGCGCTCCGCGGAGCGCCTTTTTTATCGATATGTAAATCAGTTATTGCTTGGCAGCGCTCTTGCCCGCGGCTTTTTCAGCACGGTCTTTGATCCAGACATAAGCAGCAAAGCCGCCGATCATGCCGACAAATAACACAGCGCATATGATCAATGCAGTGGGGTCGGTATCAATCTTCGGTGCTGAAGTGACTGCAGCCTCATCGGCCAAGGCCGTCAGCGTCATCAGCGACAAGGTGATTCCTGAAATAATCTTTTTCATTACGAACTCCTGATTGGCAGTGGACAGAGGTTCTGCGTGCGAACCAGTATCCCTGGATCAGCGCAGCACGGATGAGATGCTCGCAGCACCGGCTTGCGCCAGCCTTACACCACATTGCGTCAACCTTACGCCATATTGCGGACGCCGCTACCGCCCCGCCTGCACATCAGGCATGAGCGATCTCTCACGAATGTCGGCTTTCGACTGCGGATACCAGACTGAACTGAAGCTCAATTTGTAATCAAAGTTACCGGATTTCTTTTCTTCACATCTCCTCCTATAAACCCAACTCCATCTTAGGGAACATTTATGGGCAGAACCGTAAAAGCAGACCAGATCATTCGGAAATGGGGTAACGGTCTCGCCGTGTTAAGTTCCGGCTTTCCCCACAGCAGGCACAACGATGAACACTCCTGAAAACAAACCCGCCGATCCACGCCGCTTCAAGCTGATTCCGGTAGA
>JANNHN010000537.1:0-3388 GCA_031404395.1 Betaproteobacteria bacterium | reverse complement strand
GGTCGACGAGGCGCGCACCTTTGGCATGGAGGGGCTGTTTCGCCAGATCGGCATCTACAACCCGCACGGGCAGCAGTACACGCCTGTCGACAAAGACCAGGTGATGTACTACAAGGAGCCTTCCAGATGCGCCTTCTCAATGGCAAGGCCCAGGTGGCGGCCCACGCTGATCAGCAGGTCGCGCATATCCTCGCCCATCACGGAAAGCGGATTGTCGAGAAAAAGATTGTATACACCCAGAATACGATCCTGGTACTGCACCGGCACCACCACAAACTCTGCACAATCTCTTGCCAGCATCGGTCCGCCGGTAAGCTTGGCACAGGACGCGGTGCCGCTCTGAATGCGCAGACCGCCTTCGGTCGAGACAAAGCCGCACAGGCAGCGCCCTGTCGGCATCAGGCCGTCACGCTTGATTGCTTCGGCAGAAAGACCGCGGCTCGCGATCAGCCGGATATGGCCGTCCCCGGTGACGAGCCGTACGCTCGCCGCGCGCGCATCGATTAATTCAATAAAGGTATCAAGAAATCCACCGAGCAGTTGCTCAAGATTGCCGGGCCGACTCAGACTGGCAGCGATTTCGTACAGAATGTCGAGCGACTGCGTCTTCCGCGAAAGTCGCACTGCCTGGATCCGCGAACCGGCGTGGTTCTGGCTTGCAGCGTCAGGGGCTTTCGTGCCTTGGTTCGGTGCGGCGTGCTCGGACATACGTGATCCCGTGTTGCACAAAGCGGAAGTAAACTCGAATGAACTTCAGACTAAACCCCAAGCGCGGTCATGTCCAGTGCTCAGAGCGCAGGCCCAGGCGGCTTGTGCGAAGGATCATTCGGATTGATGAATATGAAACGCGCCTCGCCGGGATTGATCTCGACGTAGTCGAGAGTCGCTCCCGTCAGTAATTCGACACTGCCGGGCGAGATCAGCACCTTGATATCGCGTGCAATTACCAGCAGGTCGTCTTCGGTTTTGCTGTCAAAGCCCATGCCATATTCAATCGTCCCTTTATCGCTCAAACGCGCGGCCAGACGCAGATAGATCTCATTCAGATCCGACTGCTGTTGTGCGGATTTGAGGATTTGCCCGGCAGCTTGTGGTGTGATTATGATCATCAATGCTCCAATACTGCCGGCGTTCAACCAGTGCTCCATGCACGGGGTTTGCGCATGCCGGAGATTTTGCAGGCTTGTTTGACGTAACCATAGGGAAATAACCGGAACAACTCATTTCTCTCTGCACCCCTTTCCCCGGCCAGGTATTTGATTACGTAACGCGCATCCGGTATGACGTGATGCAGCTCGTAGTACTGCCGAATAAACCCTATCACTGCCCGGTGCCCCTCCGCGAGCACAATATTCTCCCGGCGCGCCAGTTCCAAAGCGACGTCTTCATTCCAGTCCGCAGGATCGATCAGATATCCTTCGTCATCTACCGCCACGGCTTTTCCAGCAACCTCAAGCAGCACGTTTGCAGCTCCGAACAAATTCGACAAAACGCCTCGCCCAGGGATTACCAGTGACGTCCCGCAAGTGGGCATACGACGCGAGCAGGTTCTTGTACACGATGCCGTCGTGCCGGCCATCGATGCCGTGGCCACGCTCGACCTCATAGGCGAACTCGACACTCCGGTGAAGATTTTCAACACTTGAATAATGAAACTCATGCGCACGAATCGGTAACGCATCCCGCAGCGGCGCCTGCGGCCAGGGACTGCGACCGGTTTCACGCAAATGCACGTAACCGCGCCCGACCGGGCGGGCATGCATGACGATGTCGGCAGGGATGGCGCCAACCATCTCGGCGCGACGCCCGTTCCATTCGATGCCGCGGGCGAGATACATCAGACCGCCGCACTCGGCGTAAGCCGGCAATCCGGCTTCGATCGCCTCACGCACATCGGCGCGCAGATCCGCATTTGCAGCGAGCGCATCCATATGTGTCTCCGGAAATCCGCCACCTATGAATAGACCGTCCACCTGGGGCATGTGTTTATCCCGCATTGCGTCGAAAGGGACCAGTTCTGCGCCAGCGGAGCGCAAGACTTCAAGATCGCCTGGATAGTAGAAGCCAAATGCCGCATCTCGCGCGACTGCAATCCGCACCCGGGGGGCGGTTGGCTGCATAGCGATGGAACCACTCGGTGTCTGGATTCCAGACAAAGGCGGTGCCTCGCGCGCGACTGCAAGCAGACGATCGAGATCCACCTGAGCAGCAATGAGCGACGCAATCTCGTTTACGCGCTCGCGTGCAGTCTGCGTTTCGTTGCTCGGCATCAGGCCCAGGTGACGCTCAACGATGATCATGCGCTCGTCATGCTGCACGGCGCCAAGCACTGGAACATCAGTGTAGTGAGCAATCACGGCGCGCAGCTTGGCTTCGTGGCGCGAACCGCCAAGCTGATTCAGAATCACGCCGGCAATTTGAATTTTTTTATCAAATGCCTGATAACCAAGAATCAGCGGCGCAATACCGCGAGTCATACCCCGCGCATCAATCACCAGCACTACCGGCGTGCCAAGAGATGCGGCAAGCGCAGCATTGCTGTTGCTGCCTTCAAGGTCGAGTCCGTCGTACAGGCCCTTATTGCCTTCCACAATACCGATTGAAGCGCCGTCCATGCGCTGCGCAAATTCGGCGCGAATCTCCTCCGCACCACTGAGGTAGGGGTCGAGGTTGTAGCAGGATCGCCCGGCTGCAAGCCCCAGCCACAGCGGGTCAATGTAATCGGGGCCTTTCTTGAACGACTGCACCGTCTCGCCGCGCATGCGCAGAGCGGCGCACAGGCCGACGCATACCGTGGTCTTGCCTGATGACTTGTGAGCTGCGGAGATGAGAAGTCGGTTCACGCAGCGACCGAATCTACATCGTTGTCCGCCAGACTTTGCGGCAGAAAGGGCAACACTTTGACTGCTATGACGGTGAGCGCCAGCGCCAGCGCCATTCCACCCATCCCGAGCATGATTTCCGGCAAGCTTGGGGTGTATGCCGCGACTACGCCATCGAAAAAGCTGCTGGCGACTTCTTTATCCGGGAACATCAGTTGCGGGTAGGCCTGGCCGCCGATGATGAGCACATAGAGTTGTACCAGACCGCCTAAAATTACACATGCCGCTGCTGCAGCGATGGCACGGCGCGACTGTTTCAATGCGGGATGGAACAACAGCACCAGGGGCAGGATGCTGCCGATCAATATCTGGCCGAACCAGAAGAGCACAGGATAGATGCCGCCATCCCAGAGAAAAAAGCGTTCGAGATCGTGCTGCCGGGCGATATACAGGTTGGTCAGATGATGGATCGCCACAAAATACAGAACCGCTGCGACAAATATACCGAGCAACCTCCCCAGCCGTTGCAGCACTGCATCACCCAGCGCGCGGCCGCTCCAGCGGCA
>JANNHN010000536.1:0-14857 GCA_031404395.1 Betaproteobacteria bacterium | reverse complement strand
CGTGCCGCCACTGTTGCAGAGGCCGCGGAACGCAACCGGTGATGGCGTGCAGGGTAACGCGGATCTGTACCGTGAGCAGTTGGCGGATCTTGACCGCGATCTGCAGTCCGGTACGCTGGCTGCTGATCAATATGAGCAGGCACATCAGGACCTCCAGCGGCGTCTGGCCGAGGAACTGGAGCACGCCGCGGGGCCAGTTGTGAGCCACAGGCATGCGGGTGTAGCCGGCGTCGTCATTGTTGCCATACCGGTGCTGGCGGTTGCGTTGTATGTGGTATTGGGTAACCCGCAGGCGCTGGATCCGGCTGCGGTCACAGCAGCGTCCGGCGCCAGTCATGCCGTAACCGCTGAACAGATTGAGGGCATGGTCGCGAAGCTGGCCAAGCGGCTGAAGGCCGAGCCGGGGGATGCCACCGGCTGGGGCATGCTCGGGCGGTCGTATGCCGCGCTGAACCGTTTTCCAGAGGCAAGCGCCGCGTTTGCTCAGGCCGTGAAGCTACTTCCTGGTGACGCGCAATTGCTGGCCGACTACGCGGACACACTGGCCATGGCTCAAGGTCGCAAGCTGGCCGGTGAGCCGCGCCGCATTATTGCTCGTGCCCTGGCGGCAGATCCTAATCATTTCAAGGCATTGGCGCTTGCCGGCTCTGCGGCCTTTGAGGCCCAGGAGTACGTTGAAGCCGTGCGCTATTGGGAGCGTCTGGCGCAAGTGTTGCCTGCAGACAGCCAGATGGTGCAGTCGATCTCTGCGAGCATTGCCGAAGCGCGCGGTTTGGCCGGCAGTGGTGTTGCCAAAGTTGGTGAAAAACCGGCCAGCCGTCAGGAAAGCGCGGAGCTTTCGATTCGCGGCGCCGTTCGCCTCAGTCCCGCCTTGGCCGCCAAAGTGGCGCCCGGCGATACCGTGTTTGTATTTGCGCGCGCGATCAACGGACCCCGTGCGCCGCTGGCCGTGCGTCGATTCCGTGCGGATCAGTTGCCAGTGGATTTCGTGCTGGACCAGTCAGCCGCAATGTCGCCGAACCTGACTCTCGCCCAGTTCAAGGAAGTGGTCGTAGGTGCGCGTATCGCAAAATCCGGGAGTGCGACACCACAGCGCGGCGACCTGGAAGGCTTGCGGCAGCCCGTCAAAGTCGGCGCAAGCCGGGTTGATTTGGTGATTGATTCAGTGATTCAGTGAAGGGCCTGCTCACACTTCGCTGCTTTTAGGGCTGATTTTCTTAAATTCGGGAAAATTGATTCTAGAATTCCCGAAATCAGGAATATGATGTTAGCCGGTACGCACAATTTGCCGCATCCCAAACCGCAAATCGCCAGGTATGTGTACTGGTTAGCGATTGCTGCGGCTGCGGTGGTGGGCTGACCGTGGTTCTCTATTTCAGTGGCTGGCGTTATGCTGATGTACCGGTGGCGACACCATCATTCCGGGCAGGCTGTGTAGGTCGTTTTCTGCTGGCGGCGACGGCAGTGGCTTACGCGATTCGCTGGCGTGACCTGCGACGTTCCTGTGAGGCAGCGGGCAGTGGTATGGCGGCTGTGGCCATAGTCGCATTGATCCTGTCTGTGGTTCTGCGCGGATTTGAAACAGAAAATACCCTGCTGACTGTGAATGTGTACGGCGATACGTTCTATGGTTTGCTGGTCGGATTTCTGGTACTGGCAATCTCTGCCTATCTGATTATGGAATGGTGGTATCAAGATCGGAGCGCTGGAGTTTGGGTGATCTTGACCGCTGCCGTGGCAGTTACCGCGCTGGAATTTGAACTGGTGCGCATGATGCCAGGCAGTTCCGTAGCCGTATTGCGCGACTACTGGCACAGCACCACCGTGTTGCTGAGTGTCGTTGGTTATTCGCTGCTCGGCGCCGGCTGTGCATTGGCGCTGATCAGTCTTATACGGGATGCAAACTGGATCCCGTCACGGATCAGTCGCAGCGCACTGCTATCGTACCCCGCAGAGGGGCTTGAGGCATGGATGGTGCGCTTCAATCTAAGCGGGTTTGCACTGCTCATGGCAGCTGCACTGTTATGGGAAGGCTGGGCGGTCGGCGTACCGCGTATGGAGTGGTTTGTATCGCTGATAGAACCTTGGGTGTTCGCGACGACATTGCTGTATGGCGGGCATTTTTTTCTGCTGCGCATGCTGCGGCCAGTACTGGCGCAAACCGCATTCTGGGTGGCCAGCATCTATCTGTTCAGTCTGGTCGCTTTCGTCGGCATTAACGCCGGAATAGCATGAGTGCCGGGGTTTGCCTGGGTCGCCGCGCGTTGCTCGGTATGCTGGGGGCGGCTGTGTTTGCCGGCTGCGGCCGGGATGTGGTCGTTAGCGGACCCGGATTACCGGGCATGCCATTCCCAGGTATTTCGGCACTCGATCTTCTCGACAGCGAACAGGCGGAATCCGCGATGTCCACAGTCGAAGGTGCATTGGTAGTCAATTTCTGGGCAAGTTGGTGCGGGCCATGTCGTGCGGAAATGCCAGCCCTGCAACGACTGGATAATTATGTGCGTGGAGAAGGAATTCGCGTGGTGGCGGTCAGCATTGACCGGGATCGCAATCTGGCGCGGGAATTTGTCCGCGGCGCGCAGATCCGGTTTCCCGTTTATTTCGACGTTAACGGAAGTTATTCGACGCGGGCATTGGGTCTGCGCACGCTGCCGGAAACATTCGTGGTCGATGCCGCGGGTATCATACGCGCTCGCGTCAGCGGCGCGCGTGATTGGTCGAGTTCGGAATCAGTGCGCTTTGTGACGCGGCGGGCGCGCGGTCAATATGCTGACAGCCCCGCTTAGCGCGATGCATTGTCGCCATACTGACCGAGAAAGCGGCGAGCGGGCTCATGATTGCGTTCCGCAGACCGGCGTATCCATTTGAGTGCCTCGGCATCATTCTGGTACACGCCTTTTCCGGTTAAAAACAGGATGCCCAGATTGTATTGCGCTTCCGCATGCCCGCGGCGCGCAGCCTCGAAAAACCACAGTGCTGCGACACGGTCCGGCTCGGATTCCGTGGCGGGCACGCCGAGTCCATACATGTACATGTTGCCGAGGTGGAACTGTCCGTCGGCGTTGCCTTGCTCGGCAGCGCGCAGGAACCACGCGAATGCACGTTCATCGCTCTCCGCGACCGCATGGCCGTGATAATGCAGCAGTCCCATGTGTACCTGTGCTGTCGCCTCGCCTCGCTGGGCCAAGGGTTCCAGTATCTGTACAGCCCGCGCGTAGTTCTTGCCGTTAAACGCTGCCAAGCCGTCCGCAAGGTCGGCGGCGGCTGTCACGGCAGGCAGTGCCAGCACGACTATCATCGCCAAGCATCGAATCATGTTCGTCATGGGTCTCCTTGTAGGCGTATGCTTGTATCGACGACGCACGCGAGCAAAAATGATACCATCGCCGCCAGCGCCGCGGCGGATTAGTGCGGCGCGAAGGTTTGATTTATTTGGTCTATTTCCAGCATGGAGGCCGGCTGATTCCATGAACGGGGACATGCAAAAGGATGGCGCTGCCGCCATTGATGCGTCGCCGGAACAAAAGGGCTCCTTCGCCACAGCGGAGACTCCCCCTTCGCGCTGGCGGTTGTCGCTGCGCGCAAAAGGCTACGTGGTTTTTGCTGGGCTGATTGCCTACGCCGTTGCGCTCATCTGGTTTGTGGCTTCGGAGCGTGGCCGTCTGCTCACACAGTTCCGGGAGCTCGAAGTTGTGGTCCAGCAGGAAGAGCAGTTGTCACGGCTCAATGTAACGTTGTCCAATGCGAGCTTTGCCGTTAGCGGGTCGATCTACGCTGGACCGGTGGAAGCGCGCGGATTGTCCATTGCAATCGAACCTGTCTTGACGGCAGCTCAGCAGTTAAGCAGGCAGTCGCCGGTATTGGACAATGGTATTGGGGAACTGCGCAGGCGGTTGGAGGAATTGCGCAGCGATGTGTCCCGGGGCAATGTCATTGACCTCCGCACGGCGCTGATCGGACTGATCGGCGACCTGGAGATGCTGTCGGATGAGGTGCAGGCGCGCCGCGTTGAACTGTCGGCAGGGTATCGGAAGATGTACGATTCGGTGACTCTGATGTCGATGGTTTTCGGAATACTTGGGCTTGTGGTATTCGGTGCGCTGATCACCCTGTTTTTTGCACGCCTTGCTGCCGACATTCGGGAATTGAGTCATCGCGCACGCGAAATCGTAATGGGGTACCGAGGCGCGCCGATTGCCGTGATTCGTGCCAGCCTCTACCGCAAACTTGAGGAATACGAACGTGATGGAATTAAGGTCGCGCCTGCACGCAATCCGCTGGAACACACGGCCTAAGGTGGCGGCTGCAGCCATTCTGGCATTGACATGGTTTGCGATGCCGGTCGGTGCTGCGACGACCGGGGATGTGTTTCAGGAAGCCAGAAAGGTTTTTCTCCAGGGTGATGTGGTGGGCGCCATGCCTCTGTTGCGCAAAGCGGCGGACGAAGGTCATGCTCCGGCACAGGTAATGTTGGCGCAGATTCTGGACAAGGCTGAATTTGACAAGGAAGCGGTAGAGTATTTCCGCAAAGCGGCACTGCAGGGCAATGCCGACGGCGAATTCGGGCTTGGCACCATGTATGCAGGGGGTGAGGGCGTATCACGCGATCCGCAGGAGGCGTTGCGCTGGTACCGGCTTGCCGCCGGACGTGGTCATGATCGCGCAATACTGGTTCTGGCACTTGCGTATCTGGGTGGAAATTTGGAGCTCACGGATCGACGCCGCAATGACGCGCAGGCGCGATTATGGATTCAGGCCGCTGCCGAAGCAGGTAATATACAAGTGATGGAGGGGCTCGCTGCAGCCTTGCGCAGCGGTGATTTCGGCTTTGTCGTAGATCCAAAACAGGCTGCAGATTTGGAAGAGAAGATAAAAAAACTGCGCGCGTCGCGCCGCCCGAAAAAATGAACTGGTCGAAATCCGCAAAGCACAGGTCCAACTGTTTCGTGTCCAACATCTTGCTGGCATTGGGATTGTTTGCCATGGTTGCGGGCGTGAGCGCGGCTGACATCAATAGCGGGGCCCGCATTTATCAACTGAATTGCGCGAGTTGCCACGGCCCGACAGGGATCAGTACTATTCCCGGAACACCGAATTTCGCGCGCGGGGAAGGTCTGATGAAGCCGGATGTGGCATTGCTCGCGACCGTGCGCGCTGGTCAGAATGCGATGCCCGGCTATCTTGGCATACTTACCGATCGCCAGATTCTCGATGCGGTGGCTTATTCGCGAACGCTGCGATGATCAGTCGCTGTCTGTGGGGGTTTTTCGCAGGGGTTTTTGCGACGGTCGCAATAGCAGCGTCACCGGTCGCGGGTGAGCGTGTAATCGATACGTTCAACGTCGGCGAAAACGTGTATGTGCGCGCGCTGACTGTGGATGCCAAATCCAATACGTTGTGGGTAGGCACCTCCTCCGGCGTCAACGAGGTGGATCTGAACGGTGGCAAGTTGCGCAATACCTACACCCGTGAGCATGGGCTGGCCAGTGAGTATGTCTTCGCCATCGGCATCGACCAGCGGGGATACAAATGGTTTGGCACCAATGCCGGGGGCGCATCCCGCTTCAAGGACGGCAAGTGGCGTACTTATTTTCCGATGCACGGACTTGCTGATTACTGGGTCTATGCCTTCGCCAATCATCCGGATGGCAGCCTGTGGATCGGCACCCGGGCGGGCGCCAGTCGGTTCGAGCCCAAAACCGGACAATTTCGCAATTATGTGAAAGAACTGATCAACGTCTGGGTTTATGGCATCGCGATCGACGCGCAGCGCCGTATCTGGTTTGGCACCAAAGGCGGTGTCAGCATGTTCGACGGCAAGCGCTGGAAGGCATGGACGCACAAGGATGGACTCGGTGCAGACAATCCCGGAAACCTTCCTGAAAGCGAAAACACCGGGCTCGGCACCAAGTCGCGCCATGACCTCAATGTGTTGACGCGGGGGCGGGAGACACACAACCCGAATTACGTATTTGCCATTCATGTGGCCAATGATGGTGCTGTCTGGGCCGGTACCTGGGGTGGTGGTGCGGCGCGTTTCGATGGCAAGCAATGGCGAAACTACACGCGCAAGGATGGACTTGCCGGCAACTTGGTTTACAGTGTTGTGGAAGACGCGCAGGGCGCGTTGTGGTTCGGCACCGATCGCGGCGTCAGCAAGTTCGATGGCAAGACCTGGCGCACGATTGCCCGTAGCGACGGTTTGCTGGCCGAACATGTCTATGCGCTGGCGGTTGCGCCGGGCGGGGATATCTGGGCCGGAACACGGAGCGGCGTGGCGCGAATCGGACGCTAAGGACTAGCCGGTTTCCGGCTACAGGAACAGACATGCAGATCAATTATAAAACCGGCGGAATCTTTTTAATTGTGCTGGCTGCTGTGGTGGCAGGAGCATATACGCTTGGCCGTCAGCAGGGGCAAAGTAACGTGACCTCGACGCGTCCGCTGCCGTCAACCAGCGGTGCGGCGCCCGCCGGTCATCCACCCGTCGGCCAACCCGCGCAGGTGGTCCGCGAGGGCAAGATCAGTGTTGACGCAAGCCAGAAATTTACCCATTTCCGGGTCGGCAACAAGAACGTGAAATCGATTTATGTCGATGGCAAGGTGCTGTGGGTAGGCACATCCGGCGGCGTCATCCGTTATGACACGGTTACAGAAGCGTTTAAGCTGTACGACACGCAAAATGGTTTGTTGTCGAACGGCGTTTTTTATGTCGGCAAGCTGCAATCAAAACTGGCTGTGGGTACATACGGTGGCGGTCTGTCGCTGCTCAATCTGACGGACAACACATGGGAGACGTACAACATCCCGGAAGGTCTCGGTGACGCTTTTGTATACGACGTACTGGAAGCCGACAATGGCGACGTGTGGATCGCAACCTGGTCCGGGGTAAACCGCATTCGCGGCGGCGCCCTGAAAGATCGCTCGAAGTGGGAACTGCATACTGTCGAGAGCACCAGCGGTGGGCTGCCTAACGACTGGGTTTACGGGCTGGCGAAGGGTCAGAACGGCGATATCTGGTTGGCAACCGAGGGCGGGCTAGCCCTGTATCGCAAGGGTAAATGGACCAACTGGAATCACAAGAAAGGCCTTGGCGCGCCTTACGAGAAGGTCAAGGACGATATCAAGTTCAACAGCGATCCGTCGAAATACTCCCTCCATCATGCCCAGCAGAAGCAGGAAATGGGATTGCAGGATATTCAGGTGGCCTACAACCCGAACTACATTGTTTCAATCAAGGTGGATAGCGACGGTATCGTATGGGCCGGCACCTGGGGCGCGGGATTGGCGCGCTACGATGGTAAGCAGTGGAGCAATTACACGGTTGCTGAAGGGCTGCCGGGCAATCATGTATTCATGTTGCATTTTGACCGCCAGGGTCAGATGTGGATCGGCACTGAAGGAGGGCTTGCCCGGTTCAAGGACGGCAAGTTCCAGAAGTACTCGAAAGAAGACGGTGTGTTTTCTGATGCCGTTTTCTCGATGGCCACCAGCGCTGACGGCGATCTTTGGGTAGGTAGCTATGGCGGCGTTGCGCAAATTCGTCGGAAAGCAATCCGCTAACGCTGCGCGCGTGCGTTGCATCGTGTGTGCGGCCCACTCGTTATGCATGGCTCATTCGGATGGAGATGAGCCCCGGCACTGCAGCCCAGACTGGGGTGTAAGACACGTTGTTGCTGAAAGCGGAGTGCCGCTGTTCCGCGCCAACACGCCGATGCGCGCGCTTTATGTCGTGCGCTCCGGCCTGATCAAGACGTGTATGCGCGATTCGCAGGGTGTTGAACAGATGATCGGCTTCCATATGCCCGGCGAAATCGTCGGTTTTGACGGCATTGCCAATGGACGACACGCCTGCACCGGCATATCGATTACAGACTCGGAGGTATGCCAGTTGCCAATTTCGCATCTCACGAGCCTCATCGAAAGCGAGCCTGGGTTGCACAAGGAAATCAACCGGCTGATGGTGCGCGAGCTTGCCGACCGGCGCCTGCAATTGATGCTGTTCCGCGGCCGTGCCGACCAGCGTGTGGTTTGGTTTTTGCTGGACATCGCGGAACGCACAGCGCCGACTGTGGCGCCGCGCATGGTTGTGCAATTGGGGATGTCGCGCAGCGATATCGGCAACATGCTCGGCATGCAAATCGAAACCATCAGTCGCATGCTGCGGGCGTTGATCCGGGACGGTTTGATTGCGGTAATGGGACGTCGCATCACGCTGCTAGATCCGGCGGGGCTGCGCGTGCTGATGCGTCAGCCGTTGCGTGAATCAGTCGCGGAAACCCGGCGCGCCGACCAGTGCGCCACAAAGATCCGCTAGCGCGGTCCCGTGTAGAAGTTTGGCCAGCGTTCGAGAACTGCTGCTAAATCGTCTTTGTAGATGTGGCAGGAATTGATCTGGTAAGGTTTATTTGCAGCCGGTTTTCCAGCCTTGTGCGCCTCGCGCGCACGACCGGTAGCCTGGTACGCGGTGGTGCCCAGCGGGCCCAGCAGTTCTACCAGATGCGTGCAGCCCTGCACGCCGCCGACACGTTCGGCAATGGCCTTGCGCCAGCCGGTTCCGATAGTCAGTCCGATCAACCGCTTGAAGTTGGCGGCAATGCTGCCGCACAGTTCATAAGGGCCGTCATCGGTGACGGCCTCAACATCATGTATTTTCAGATCCAGATCAATGGTCAGCCGTAACCACATGTGATGCACCGGTTGACCGGGCTGTCGTTCGCGGCCGCCGTCGCGCCGTGAATGAACGTAAGTTTTGGTATCGACAAGATGACCTTCGATGTCCCACAGACCGTCTGCACGTTCATAGCCTTTGCATTCGACGGTGCGGGTGTGTTTCAGCGTACGGGAAACAGATGCGGATAACGGCATGACACGGGCTCCGGCGATTCAGTCAGGGGTTTGCGCGGTGGCACGACGGGCTTCCAGCGTCGCCAGTATTTCGCGTTTGCGGTCAGAGGTGCAGGTCGTCCAGGACGCGATCTCATCAAGCGTCCGGAAGCAGCCTGTGCAATGCCCCGCAGCGTAATCCATCAGGCAGACATGCACGCAGGGCGAATCGTCGGTCTGCGCCATCACGATACCCTGGCACGTATCGCGCGCGCGGCGCGCGACAGCGTAGTTCGACCCAGCACCCCGCAGATGTAATCGCCGGCGGCAATCAGCTTGTTCATGTCGATCCCGGTTTCGATACCCAGACCGTCGAGCAGATACAGCACGTCCTCGGTCGCGACGTTGCCGGTGGCGCCTTTGGCGTAGGGACAGCCGCCGAGGCCGGACACCGAGCTGTCGAAAGTCGCGATGCCGCATTCGAGCGCCGCATAGACGTTGGTCACGGCTTGGCCGTAAGTGTCATGAAAATGTCCGGCGAGGCGACTGACAGGGATGTATTGGGCGACGGCTTCGATCACCGCGCGGGTCTTGCCGGCAGTGCCGGCGCCGATGGTGTCGCAGACGGTAATTTCATAACAGCCCATCGCATCCAGCGCGCGCGCCACATGCACTACCGCTGCAGGCGCGACCTCGCCTTCGTAGGGACAGCCCAGGCACACGGAAATGTCACCGCGCACGCGGATACCTTTGGCGATGGCGGCTTGCGCGACTGCTGCAAACCGCGCCAGGCCTTCGTCGATGCTGCAATTGGTATTGCGTTTGGAGAAACTTTCGGTTGCCGCGCCAAATACCACGACTTCTTCTGCTCCGGCGGCGATGGCCGCATCCAGCCCCTTCAGATTCGGCACCAGCACCGGATAGGTCACGCCTGGTTTGCGCCGGATGCCTGCCATGACTTCGGCATTATCGGCCATCTGCGGCACCCATTTGGGGGACACAAAAGCAGTGGCTTCGATAATGGATACGCCGGCGTCCTGCAGCCGGTGGATCAGTTCGATTTTTGCCGCAGCCGTTACCGGCTGGGCTTCGTTTTGCAGGCCATCGCGCGGGCCGACCTCAACAATGCGTACTTTTTTGGGTAGTGGCATGACGGAAACCTTTCATTACCTGCCGGCGGATGCCGCCGCAAAGCCATGCGGCGGATCCACGCGGGCAATAATCAACGCTTTTTTTTGCCCTTCACCGCGCTTCTGGTTTTAGGCGGTTCGGTCCAACGCGGTTTGCGTTTTTCGAGAAACGCGGACAAACCTTCCTGCGCTTCCGGTGTGGCGCGGATTTCGGCGATGCGGCGGGCGGTGGTCTCGATGATCCCGGGGCCGATCAGACTGTGCGCGCTGACGGGGATCAGCTGCTTGATGGCGCGCACGGCATGGGGGCCGCTGGTGTAGAGCTCGCCGAGCATGCCGCCGACGCGCGCCGCCAGTTCCCCTTCCTCGACGATGTCGTGCACCAAGCCGATACGCCAGGCTTCGGCGGAATCAAATTCTTCGCCGGAGAGCATGTAGCGGCGCGCGTGCCTCTGGCCGATGGCGCCGATCACATAAGGGCTGATCATTGCGGGAATTACGCCGATTTTGACTTCGGACAGGCGAAATGTCGCGGTGCGCGTCGCGATGGCGATGTCGCAGGCGGCGACGATGCCGCAACCGCCACCACGAACCGCGCCATGCACGGCGGCAATCGTCGGTTTGTTCAGCGCATGCAGCGCATGAAACATGCGTGCCGATTCGCCTGCGGCCTTGTGGTTTTGCGTCTTGGTGAATTGCGCGCTCTTGCGCATGTGCGCGATGTCGGCACCGGCGCAAAAACTCGGCCCCGCACCGACGATGACGACGGCGCGTACCGTATTGTCCCGGCTGAGGCCTTCCAGCGCCAGGGTCAGCGCGCGCACCATGTCCGGATCGAATGCGTTGTGCACTTCAGGACGGTTCAGCGTCAGCGTGGCATTGCCATATTCGTCGATGGTCTGCAGCACGGGCGCACCGGTTTTTTTGCTCATGTATTTTCTTTCAGACGTTGCCGGATTTTCTGTTGAACGTACCCGGAATCAGGCTCGCATTGTAGCCGCGGGATTGGATGGGCGCATGGCCCCTGCGCGCGGGTGATATTTTTACCACGGCCCCTGTGCGAGCCATTTTTCAGCCTGGTCCAGACGATCGGATCCCCAGAACGGTTCGCCATCGATCACGATATAAGGTGAGCCGAAGATGCCGCGTTCGACCGCGGCATCGACTTCCGTGCGCAGGCGTTCCTTGACGGCGGGGTCGTCGAGCGCCTGGGCGACCACATCCTTGTCGTGCCCGAGTTTGGCGGCAACATTGATCGTGATCTCGGGATTCGAAATGTCGCGATCCTCCACAAAATAGGCACGGTACAGCGCCTGCGCCAGTATCCGCGCCGCCGCCGGATCGCGATCATGCAACCAGTAATAAACGCGACAGGGCGCGGTGGTGGCGATCGGGAATTTGCCGGGTATTTTGAAAGGCACGCCAAACCAGCGTGCCGACCGTGCCAGGTCATGCAGGGCGTAGCTGCCTTTGAGCGGGATGGTGGTCAGCGGTTGCTGCCCGGTGACCTTGAATATCGCGCCGAGCAGGATGGGTCGCCAGATCGTCGTGCGGCCATATTTGGCGGCAAGGCCATCAATTTTGGCGGCGGCAAAGTAGCCATAGGGCGAGGAAAAATCGAAGTAAAACTCAACAGGGTGCGACATGTGCCCCTCCTGTGATCAACGTGGCGCCTTCACGGCTTGTGACAGGTTTCCGCAAAGGGAAGATTTGGCTCCCTAGGATGGAAAACAGATCATAACTTATTGAATAAATTAACATTTTATATTACGTTAACGTCAACGTAAATAATGCTGCGTTGCTATGCAGCCGCTTATTTTCCGAGTTCAGTTTCCGTCAGCAGGCGCTGACATTGGGTGGCGAAAAAGTTGATTTCATCCAGCATCACTTCGACATCTTCGCGCTGTTGGGCCAGCTGTGCGCGTCGCCGGTCCAGCTTGATTGCGAATTCTTCAAGTTTCCCGCGTTCGCCATTGGCCAGGTCGTAGAGTTCGAACAGTTCGCGTATATCATTGAGGGAAAAGCCGAGACGTTTGCCCCGCAGGGCCAGTTTGAGTCGGACGCGATCGCGGGCGGTGTAGATACGGTTGATGCCATCGCGTGCCGGTGTGACCAGTCCCTGGTCTTCATAGTGGCGCAGCGTGCGCGTGGTTACCCCAAACTCTCGCGCCAAGTCACTGATCGTATAGGATTTGCTCATTGTGCCACGCAGCAATAGCTAGTAACATCGTTGAGTTAACGATATCATTGCTTTTACGTAAACGTCAAACAATTAAATCATATGACCACTGCCCCCCAACCGTCAAACGTATCTGCCCAGGCTGCCGATCCTGCCGAAATGGCAAAGCTCTACGCCGGAATCGCCGAGAAAAGCAGCGAGTTGGTCGCCAAATACATGGCACGCGGCGCCGGCGGCGGACTACCGGCGGCCAGCGATGAACTGGGTATCGCCAAGGCTTTTTTCGAGGCCTGGAGTCAGGTTTTTACCAATCCTGCCCGCCTCGCGGAAATGCAGGTCCGGCTGTGGCAGGACTACACGGCGTTGTGGCAGAACTCCATGCTGAAAATGATGGGACAGCAGTCCGCGCCGGTCGCGCAGCCGCAGAAAACGGATCGCCGGTTCAAACACGAGGACTGGGAAAACAATTTTCTCTACGACTACCTCAAGCAGTCGTACCTCATTGCTGCACGCCATCTGCATCAGTCGCTGGGCCAGGTTGAAGGTCTGGACGAAAAAACTTCGAAGAAAGTCGATTTTTACACGCGCCAGTACATCGACGCGCTGTCGCCATCGAATTTTCTGCTGACCAATCCCGAGGCCCTGCGGGCAACGGTGGATTCGGGCGGGCAGAACCTGCTGAAAGGCCTGAACAACCTGCTGGAGGACCTGTCCCGCGGCGAGGGCGGGCAACTGCATGTGCGCATGACCGACGCAAATGCTTTCCGCCTCGGCGAAAACATTGCCATGACTCGCGGCAAAGTGGTGTTCCAGAACGCCATCATGCAGATCATCCAGTACGAGCCGTTGACAAAAACAGTGCATGCCACACCGCTGCTGATCATCCCGCCCTGGATCAACAAGTTCTACATCCTCGACCTGCGCGAGAACAATTCCTTTGTGCGCTGGGCCGTGGCGCAGGGTCATACCGTATTCATCGTCTCATGGGTCAATCCGGACGAAACCCTGGCGCATAAGCAGTTCGAAGATTACCTGACCGAAGGTTCGCTGGCTGCCCTTGATGCTGTTACCGCAATTACCGGATCGGACAAGGTCAACGTGATCGGCTATTGCCTGGGCGGCACTTTGCTGGCGGCTACGCTGGCATGGCTCGCAGCGCGCAAGCAGAATCGTATCGCCAGCGCGACATTTTTTGTTTCCATGATCGATTTCGAGCAATCGGGGGAGCTCGAAGTCTTCATCGACGAGCAGCAGGTCAGTGCACTGGAAAAGAAAATGAAATTGCGCGGCTATCTGGAAGGCAGTGAAATGGCCGCCACCTTCAATATGCTGCGCGCCAACGACCTGATCTGGTCGTTTGTAGTCAGCAACTATCTGCTGGGCAAGGATCCATTTCCGTTCGATCTGCTGTACTGGAATGGCGACTCCACCCGCATGCCGGCGACGATGCACAGTTTCTACCTGCGCAATATGTATCTGAAAAATCTGCTGCGCCAGCCGGGTGGCATTACCCTGGCCGGCACCCCGATCGATATCGCGCGCGTAAAAACTCCCGCCTATTTCATATCCACGGTGGAGGACCATATTGCACCGTGGAAATCGACCTATGCCGGAGCGCAACTGTTGAAGGGGCCGGTGCGATTTGTGCTCGGCGGCTCCGGCCATATCGCGGGCATCATCAATCCGCCGGCGGCCAATAAATACGGTTACTGGACTAGCGAACAATTGCCCGCAGCGGCAGACCAGTGGCTGGCCGGCGCACAGCAACATCCTGGATCGTGGTGGACAGACTGGGGGCAATGGGTGGCGAGCCACGCCGGCCGGAAAGTTGCGGCGCGCCAGCCAGGCGGCACCGGCAAGTACCGGCCGATCGAAGATGCGCCGGGAGCCTACGTGAAGCAGCGCGTTTCCTGATTTCCGGGAGTTGCCCGATGAGTTACCAGAATCTTTTGCTCGAACAGCCGGAGCCCGGCATCCACAGGCTGACGGTAAACCGTCCACAGGCGTTGAATGCGCTCAACGCAGCAACCTTGGCCGAACTGGGTGATGCCGTGGCGCGCGTCGGTGCCGACCCCGGCGCGCGCGTGTTGCTGATCACCGGCGCCGGCGACAAGGCTTTCGTGGCAGGTGCTGATATTGCGGCCATGCAGGCACTGACCGTGGATGAAGCGCGCATCTTTTCCGAAACAGGCATGCAGGTGATGCGTGCGCTGGAAACGCTGCCGGTGCCGGTGATCGCGCTGGTGAACGGCTATGCGCTCGGCGGCGGTTGCGAACTTGCCATGGCCTGCGACTGGATCATTGCCTCCGAACGCGCGGTGTTCGGCCAGCCGGAGGTCAATCTTGGCATACCGCCGGGCTTCGGCGGCACGCAACGCTTGCTGCGGCTGGTCGGCCGCGCGCGTGCGCTCGAACTGGTGATCACCGCCCGCCAGGTCAAGGCCGCGGAAGCGCTGACCATCGGGCTGGTCACCGAGGTCGTAGCAGCGGACGTCCTGGCTGCGCGCGGACTGGAGGTTGCGCGCCTGATCGCAGCCAAGGCGCCGCTCGCCGTTCGCCATGCCAAGCAGTGCGTTCAGCGCGGGCAGGATATGGCGCTGCCCGCGGGTTGTGCGCTGGAGTCCGCGTTGTTCGCGCAGTCTTTTGCCAGCGCGGATCAGCGCGAGGGCATGCGCGCGTTTCTGGACAAACGCTCTGCAGTGTTCACCGGGCGCTGAGC
>JANNHN010000535.1:0-2263 GCA_031404395.1 Betaproteobacteria bacterium | reverse complement strand
TCGAGCTTGCGCAGCTCCTTGGCGGTGTTGTAGCCCGCAAGGCCGCTGCCAATGATGATGATGGGATTCATTCCGGATTATTGTCGCGAGCAGGGATCGGGAATCGTACCAAATCCCACGCCGTGAAAGTCGGGTCGATCCCCGGAAACCGGTTTATTTTTCGAGCAGGCTGCGCAGCATCCAGGCCGTTTTCTCATGCACCTGCATGCGCTGCGTGAGCAGGTCCGCGGTGGGCTCGTCGTTGACTTTGTCGATGATCGGGAAAATCGAACGCGCGGTGCGGGCGACGGCTTCCTGGCCTTCGACCAGCAGCTCAATCATTTTTTCGGCCTTGGGCACGCCGGCGGTTTCCCTGATCGACGACAGCTTCGCGTAATCGGCGTAAGTGCCCGGTGCGGGATAGCCCAGCGCGCGGATGCGTTCGGCGATCAGATCAACGGCGAGCGCCAGCTCGTTGTACTGGGCTTCGAACATCAGGTGCAGCGTCTGGAACATCGGCCCGGTGACGTTCCAGTGGAAATTGTGGGTTTTCAGGTACAGTGTATAGGTATCGGCGAGCAGGCGCGACAGGCCGTCCACGATCGCCTTGCGATCCTTGTCCTTGATGCCGATGTCGATTTTCGATGCTTTTGCCATGACGGTTCCTTTTATCGTGTGCAGTTCCGGGAAGTGCTGCACCTGTCCCGCACATGCGGGACAGGCATGCTTTGATGTTACGCCGCTTTCAGCACCATTTCGAAGTCAGCCTTGGCAATGCCGCATTCCGGGCAGGTCCAGTCTTCGGGGACATCTTCCCAGCGAGTGCCGGCTTTGATGCCGTGCTCCGGATCGCCGGCGGTTTCGTCATAGACATATCCGCAGACGATGCATTCCCATTCGCGCATTTCAGTGGTCACGGTTCTTTCTCCTTAAGCGTTGACCCGCGCCAAAGTGGCGCGGTAGTGATTGGCGTGACGTTCCTCGACCTTGGCCAGCGCGGCGAAGCGCTTGGCGGCCTTGGCGAGCGTTTGCCGGAAGCGTGCCGCGTGTTCTTTTGATTCCTCGATCTGCTCGTCCATTTCCTTCACCGCGGCGTGGTTGCCTTCCTGTTCGGCGAGATGGCGGAACTGCGGATACATTTCGGTGTATTCGTAGGTTTCGCCGGCGATTGCCATGTCGAGCGCCTTGGCCGGGGTCAGTTCGGTTTTCGGATAGAGCAGGTCGAGGTGGCCGAACGCGTGCTGCACTTCCTGCGCGGCGGTTTCCTCGAATACTTTGGCGGTTGCCACATCGCCCTGCTCGCGGCAGATTTTGGCGAAATACATGTACTTGATATGAGCCATCGATTCGCCGGCGAAGGCGGATTCGATGTTCCTGATGGTGACGGATTCCTGTTTCATGTCGATCTCCTGTAGTTGAACAAGTCGTGCGTTGGGCAACGCATGGGACGCATTCTGGAGACTGATCGACGATTAATCTAATTGATTGTTTATAACAAATTAATAGTTTATGACTATGATAAGTGATTGTTCATAACCTATTGTTTATTAAGTGTTATTTTACTTTACTGGGGCGACGCCCGGCAGCGTGCAGCCCAGGATTGCGGAGCGGATGACGTCCAGCGCCGCGGTGCGCGGAAAGCTGGCGCGCGACGCCAGCACCACCCGGCGGTCGGGCGCGGGGCGCGCGAACGGCACATAGGTCAGCAGATCGGCGGCGGCACGTTTCACCGGCACCGCGGAGGCGGGCAGCACGGTCAGGCCCATGCCCGAGGCGACCATCAGGCGGATGGTTTCCAGTGAGGAACCCTCAACGGTTTTTTGCAGCGAACCCGGCGTTGCGTTAGAGCGGTTCAGCGCCGGGCAGGCGTTGAGCACCTGATCGCGGAAGCAATGCCCGGTGCCCAGCAACAGCAGACTTTCACGCGCGAGTTTGTCGGCCGACAGGGTTTTGCGTCCGGCCCATGAGTGGTTTTTCGGCAGCGCGACGACAAAGGGTTCATCGTAGAGCGGCGTCACCGTGAGGCCCGGTTCGTTGAAGGGGAGTGCGACGATGGCGGCGTCAATGTCGCCGCGCTTCAGCCGCTCGGACAGCGTCGCGGTGTAGTTTTCCTCGAGCATCAGCGGCATTTTCGGCGCGCGCTTGCGCAGCGCCGGGATCAGTTGCGGCAGCAGGTAGGGCGCGATGGTAAATATCACGCCCAGCTTGAACGGGCCTTCCAGCGGATCATCCGTGGCTTTGGCGATGGCCTTGATCTTCCCAGTTTCTTCCAGTGCCCGCTGTG
>JANNHN010000534.1:0-3254 GCA_031404395.1 Betaproteobacteria bacterium | reverse complement strand
TGTTCCGCACCACCAACGCACGATTTTCGAGAACGCTTCAATCGTTATTGCTACGTTCCAACCAAAAAAATTGGCGAAACCGTGTTCGGTGTGCCAATTCTATGCTAGACACAAAAAAAAATGCAATACCTTTGTCAAATTTATTTGATCATGCCGATTTTGTTGTGGAAATGCGGCAACAGCGCGTTGCACCGCAAAAGTACGCGCAAAGCACGCATTGCGTACCTGTTGCGTACCCGTTTTATGTACTTAATCCGGCAAGCGATGCTCGTTGGCGATCAGCGTGGCGACGTTTTCGCGGTCGCGAACGATGTGAAAACGATCACCATCGACCATGACTTCGGCGGCGCGGGGGCGCGTGTTGTAGTTGGAAGACATGCTCATGCCATAAGCGCCGGCTGATGCAATAGCCAGGAAATCCCCCGCATTTACAGCCAATTGGCGGTCGCGCGCGAGAAAGTCGCCGCTTTCACAAACCGGGCCGACGACATCATATTTGCGGGTGGCAGCGGAAGATTGACGCAGCGGCAGCACGTCATGCCAGGCGTCATACAACGCCGGTCGCATCAGATCGTTCATCGCGGCATCAACGATGGCGAAATTCCGATCCTTTCCCGGTTTCAGGTACAACACTTCCGCGAGCAGCACGCCGGCATTGCCGGTCAGCAGCCGTCCCGGCTCAAACAGCAGCTTCTGCGGCCGGTTGCGCAGCGCTTGCATCAGCGCCTGGGCATATTCCGTGATCGCCGGTGGCGTTTCGTTTTGATAACGGATGCCGAGGCCGCCGCCGAGGTCGATATGGGCAATCGTAATGCCGTCTTTCGCCAGCGCATCGACCAGCGCCAGTACGCGCTCGAGTGCGGCGATGAATGGTGCAATCTCGGTCAGTTGTGATCCGATATGGCAATCCACACCCTCGATCCGCAGATGGGGCAGCGCATGCGCCCGGCGGTACAGCGCGACGGCGTCGGTGTAGGCCACGCCAAACTTGTTTTCCTTGAGGCCGGTGGCAATGTAGGGATGGGTTTTGGCATCAACATCCGGGTTGACCCGCAGGCTGACCGGTGCAGTGGTACCCATCTCACCGGCAATACAGTTTAACAACTCGAGTTCGGCCGCCGATTCGACGTTGAAACACAGAATATTGGCCCGCAGTGCGTCGCGCATCTCGGCGGCGGTCTTGCCGACCCCGGAAAACACGACCTTGCGCGGATCGCCGCCGGCGGCGATGACCCGCGCCAGTTCCCCCCCGGAGACGATATCAAAGCCGCTGCCCAGCCGCGCGAACACGTCGAGTACCGCCAGATTCGGGTTGGCTTTGACGGCATAACACAGCAGATGATCGCGTGGCGCGAACGCAGTGTCGAAATTACGCCATGCCGCAGTCAAAGCCGCGCGCGAATAGACATAGCATGGCGTACCACAGGCGGCGGCAATGCGCGACAGCGGCACCTCTTCGGCATGCAGTTCCCCGGCGCGGTAGATAAACGGGTTCACGGCGTTTGCTGCGCTTCAGCAGGGGCGGCGGGAGCGGTGACAGGAGCAGGGGCAGCGACAGGCTTCGGCACCGGTTTTTTGGCGGCGGGTTTCGTTTCCGGCAGATACAGCGGGCCTTTGTAGCCGCAACCGGCGACGGACAGAGTCAAGGCCAGTAAAAACAGTCTAGAGCGCAGTGTTGATTGCAGTGTCGGTCGCACGGGGGCTCAGCGCGGAATGTGGCACAAAGTGTAGCACAGCACTCTGCGCATACCGGAGTTCACAACAGCAGGTAACGATGGGCTTCACGCCGCAGCGCGGCGCGGCGTTCCGCATGATCGGCGACCAGTTCCGCAACCGTGCGCCAGAATGTCGGCGAGTGATTCATCTGCCGCAGATGTGCCACCTCATGGGCCGCCACATATTCGATCCATGCCGGCGGCGTCTGGATCAGGCGCCAGTTCATGCTGATGCGGCCATTGGCGTGGCAACTGCCCCAGCGCGTGCGCGCGTTCGACAGGCGCACGACGGGTGCAGTGAGGCCCAGTTGCTTACTGTAGCGGCGGCAATGCCCGGTAAAGCAGGACAACGCCTGTTGTTTGAGCCAATCGCGTACGCGGAATTCGATTTCCGCAGCGGTCAGTGCCCGCGGGCCGTAATACAGCAGATTGCCGTCATGCAGCGGTGCAGCCGCCGCCTCGTCCGTCGCCAGTGTCAGCGGCATGCCCTGGTACAGGATGCATCCGCCGGCCTCCCAGCGGCAGGGCAAGGGCTGTTTTACGCGCCATTCCGCGACTTTGCGGATGATCCATGCTGTGTGTTCGCGCAGCGCTGCCGTGATGGCTGACGGCGTGGCGCGGATCGGCGCTGCCACGCGCAATCCCCGTTCGTCGATGAGCAGCGCAATCGAGCGCCGGCGCCGAGACCGGCGCAGTGCATAGTGGATGCGCTGGCCGTCGAGCGTAATGTGCAATTCCCCGCTGTCGGGGTCAGGCGGCGCCAGCAGCGCGCGTTCGGGTTGCTGGAGATTATGCAAGTGCACGAGGACAGGGGTACATGTAATAGAAGGCGGGTGCAAAAACCATTGTCACTCCGGCGGAAGCTGGAGTCCAGGATTCGGCCTCGTCTCAATGCACTGGATGTCGGTTTTCGCCGGCATGACGGTGATGGGTTGTCATACTAGCGGTTCGCCAGTTGCAGCATTTCGGTTTCGATCCACTCTTCGACGCGCCTGGCCAGCACATCGGCGTCGATGCCGGCGGGATTGATCGGTGCGCCGATGCTGACAGTGATCAGGCCGGGACGCTTGAGGAAGGCATTGCGCGGCCAGCACAGCCCCGCATTGTGCGCCACCGGCAGCACCATCGTTCCAGTCTGCACGGCGAGGCGCGCGCCGCCAGGACGGTATTTGCCGCGCCCACCGGGTGCGATCCGCGTGCCTTCGGGAAAAATGACAATGCAGAAACCGGCGGCCAGTCGTTCGACGCCCTGCTCAATCAATTGTTGCAGCGCCTGACGCCGCAAGCTGCGGTCGATGGCGATGGGCGACAGCATGGCGAGCCCCCAGCCGAAAAACGGCACGCGCAGCAGCTCCTTCTTCAGCACCCACACCTGTGGCGGAAAAATCAGCTGGAAGCCCATGGTTTCCCAGGCCGACTGATGCTTGGCCAGGATGACGCAGGGCTCCCTGGGGATGTGCTCGGCGCCGATAACGCGGTAGCGGATGCCGCAAATCACCCGTGCAGCCCATATTACCCAGTGCGCCCATACGGAAATAA
>JANNHN010000533.1:0-4824 GCA_031404395.1 Betaproteobacteria bacterium | reverse complement strand
CGGAAGACGTTGTCCGGGTCGTATTTCCGCTTGATGTCGCGCAGCCGGTCGTAGTTTTCGCCGTAGTTCGCCCTGATCCGGTCCTGGTCGTCATCGTCCATGAAGTTGACATAGCCGCCAACTTCCGAATGCGGGGCGACGGCACAAGACCACCCCTCACCCTAACCCTCTCCCCGCAAGCGGGGAGAGGGAATCAATCGAGTCTGTCGCATATTACTCAGTAGTCAGCAATTACGGCGACAGATATTTCCAGAGACTCTCTGGAGACGGTGCGGCGTTTCGTGTCGTCCAAGCTACTGACTCCTGAGTAATCTGGAATAAACCGGCAATTCCTTAAGTGCTCCGCGTCCCGCTGCTTACCCGACGCCACGCCAACCACACCACGTAACCGCCGAGCAGGATAAACCAGATCAGCGACCAGCCGGCGATGGTCAAACCCAGAAATTTCCAACCGGCTTCCGCGCATTCGCCTGATCCCGTCAGCACTTTTTCCAACATGCGCATCAGCGGAAACTGCTCCAGCATGTACGACAACCCCGGACCGCAGGCCGGCACCTGGTCCGCCGGCAGGCTCTGCAGCCAGACGTGACGCGCGGCCAGGCCGGCGCCGGTCGCGGCACAGAGGCCGCCGATCACGGCATACGCAATGGCCCCCGCCCTGCCTGGGCCGTGCAGCGCGGCGAGCAGAAACACCACGCCGAGCGCGATGAACGCCACGCGCTGAAAAATGCACAGCGGACACGGATCCTGGCCATCAACGTATTGCAAATACAAGCCGAAACCGAGCAGTGCCGCGCAAATAATCGCGCCTGCAAAATATCCTGTACGGGTATTCATGTTACGGATGTTCATGTTCTCAGCCTTTAAACGTAAGCCAACAGGCGTCCGCATGCAAGCACGCCGATCCAGATCGTAATCGAAATCAGCGCATGTATTTTTGCGGCACGCGGCACCGCAGCGTTATGATCCCACGCGGCGGCATTGCGGAATGCTCCGGCATGAAATAGCGCCGCGTTGATCCCCGCGCAGAACAGCAGGGACATTTTGGTAATGAACGCCGTATTGCTGATCAGTTCCCCGGCGTGTGCAATAAACATCAGCAAACCTGTCGGCACGATCAGTACCAGCGCGCCAAACGTCCACGGCAGCACATGGCGGGCAAGCGCGCGCACCGGTAGCGATTTTGATAATCCCAGCAACCGCAGGTCGAACACGATGATCGAACCGACCAGCGTGACGAAGCCGATGATATGGATGATCTCGACCGCCGGATACAGCCACAGTTCCTGGCGCATCGCCACCGCCAGCGGCAGGCGCTCAATGGCGGCCAGCGGCGCTGTGGGATCGGCAGTCACAACAAAACCCTTTTAGCCACAGAGGTCACAGAGAAAAAAAACGAGCACATGATTGGCCGTTCTCTGTGTCCTCTGTGGCTCGCTTTTGAATTTGCAGTTGCATTCCCGCACTCATCGCAGCTCAACCGTCTTGTCGCCGACAATGATGCGCTCGGCGCGCATTTCCTCCGGCTTGTTGCGATTGGCATATCCCATCACCGTTACCGTGCTGCCGGTTTTCAGGGCAGCCGGCGGCAGGCCGCGTGAGGTCATGCGCGACGGCGGCGCCAGTACCGCAGTCCAGGTCTTGCCCGGCGTTACCAGTTTGATGTGCCCGTGCGGATGTTCGTAGCCGGATTCCGCGATGGTGCCGGTCAGTTTGAGTTCGCGGCTGCTGTCGTACTCGCTCCAGCCGTGATGCGCCAGGCCCGGCGCCGCGGCAGCCAGCGTCAGTGCCAGGCCGCAGAGGATGTAAAAGGTATTTCTGGAGGTATTCATGGTCGCGCTTTCATCAGAATTGGGCCGCGCTACTTTATACTTGTTCGAATATGCGAGTCACGCGCAGCATCATCATCGACGAATCCGAACTGACGGAGCGCTTTACCCATGCCTCCGGCCCCGGCGGGCAGAACGTCAACAAAGTCGCCACTGCGGTGGAATTGCGCTTCGATGCCGCCCGCTCACCGGCGCTGTCCGCGGCAGTGCGCGAACGGCTGGCAACACTCGCCGGCCGCCGGCTGTCGTCGGACGGCGTGCTGGTCATTTTTGCCCAACGCTTCCGCAGCCAGGCGCGCAACCGCGAAGACGCCCGGACGCGCCTCGTGGAACTGCTGCGCGCAGCAGCAACGCCGCCCAAGCCGCGGCGCGCCACGCGACCGTCACGTGCAGCAAAACAGCGGCGGCTTGATGAGAAGCGCCACCGCAGCACGCGCAAGCGCGAGCGGGGCGGCGGGCTGGAATCCTGATCAGGCAGCGGATTATTTATTTAATAAAAACAATAAGTTACGATGAAATTCACGATGCTTCAAATCGTTTTCGCAGGCGCCCGTTGCACCATTGAACCGTAAAACTCACCTGCTACACTGCGTGCCGCACGGAATAAATCCACGGCCCCCGGCGTTAACACCCGTTCGCATTGCATCCACCCACAGGAGATCACCATGAAGAAAACCCTGACTGTTGCTGTACTCGGCCTTTCCACACTGCTCGCCAGCGGCGCCGTCCTTGCCCAGGCCAAACCGGAAACGCTGGCCAGACAACGCCAGGCTGCGATGACCTTGCAATTCAAATATTTCGCTCCCATGGCTGGCATGGAGTTGGGCAAGGTGCCGTACAACGCTGAAACCGTGAAACGCAACGCCGAATTCCTCGAGGCGCTGAGCAAAATGGCATGGGACGGTTTTCATGCCAACACCAAGGATGTAAAAAGCCGGGCAATGCCGGCTGTCTTCTCGGATCCCGCGAAGTTCAAGGAAGAGCAGGACAGCTTCCAGGCCGAAGCAACCAAGCTGGCTGCGGTAGCCAAGGGAGGCAATGAAGCTGCCGTCAAGGCGCAGATTGGCGCTGTCAGGAAGACTTGCGACAGCTGTCACGAAATATTCCGCGAGAGCAGATAATCGATCCGGCATCTGCTCCAAGCCCCGCTGCGGCGGGGCTTTTTCTTGGTCCCTTTGCTTAGTACACTGGGGAATGTGACTATCGTGATACCTACCCTGCTACGCGACAGCATCTACGCATTGCTTGTCACTGCGACTACCGTCGCCTTCGCCGCGTCGCCAGGTGACGCCAAGCGTGGTGAATACACTGCCATCGCCGGCGGCTGCGTTGCCTGCCACACCGCGGGCGGCAAGGATGCCGTTCGCTTCGCCGGCGGCCACGTGCTGAAAACACCCTTCGGCACGTTCTACGGCCCCAACATCACGCCGCACCCGCAGGCAGGCATCGGTCGCTGGAGTGAAGCTGATTTCATGCGCGCGATGCGCGAGGGTCTGCGCCCCGATGGTGCGCATTACTTTCCGGCTTTCCCGTACCCGTCATACACCCAGATCGTCGATGCCGACCTGCGCGACCTGTGGGCTTATCTGCGCAGCCTGCCGCCCAGCGCACGGCAGAACCAGGCACACGAACTGCGTTTTCCGTTCGGTTTCCGTTTTCTGCTATGGGGCTGGAAATTGTTTTTTTTCAAACCGGGGCCGACAGCCGCTGACGCGCAAACCGGCACGCCGGTCGCGCGCGGCGCCTACCTGGTCAATGCACTGAGCCACTGCGGCGAATGCCATACGCCGCGCAACTTCCTCGGCGGACCGAAGCGCGACCGTTTTCTGGCCGGCGGCAAAGGTCCGGACGGCAAAAACGTACCTAACCTGACGCCGACGAAGCTGAAGCAGTGGAGCGATGGCGAACTGAAAGAGTTTCTCACTACCGGCATTACGCCGGACGGTGACATGACTGCCAAAGCCATGAGCGATGTCATCACCAACACCACCAGCCGCCTCACCGCCGCGGATCTTGAGGCCATCATCGCCTATCTGCGCACACTGCCGCCGCTGCCCGACGAGCCACGCTGATTCCTTTTCTAGGGTATTCAGCGGGAATACCGGCGGGATAACCAGTGTTTACCCAGTTGGCGGAACGTCTTTCCCGAACGAAAGGCGTAAGATGCCGCAGGTAAATCCCGCACATAAACCCGCACTACCCATTCCAGGAGATTCACACATGCACTCGATGAAACAGTTCTCAGCAGTTGCGCTACGGACAATATCGTGGGTTTCGCTGGCGGTACTCCTAGGTTGCGCAAGTACCGGCACAAACCCAGGAATCAAGGTCAGCCTCAGCGGCAGCGAGGAAGTCCCGCCCGCAACCACTTCGGCTTCCGGCACCGGCACCTTTGTAGTGAGCGCGGACAAATCCATCAGCGGCAGCGTTACCGTTACGGGGGTTGAAGTTACTGCCGCCCACATTCACCTTGGCGGCGCAGGCAAAAATGGCCCTGTCATCATTCCGCTTAC
The DNA here is from genome assembly GCA_031404395.1 of Betaproteobacteria bacterium. Lineage (GTDB taxonomy): Bacteria > Pseudomonadota > Gammaproteobacteria > Burkholderiales > SG8-41. The sequence continues at coordinate 482 of JANNHN010000533.1, read as the reverse complement.
CAAGACATCCGATACCGTCTTGTCTGTACCGCCTGGCGCAAAATTGACCGACGCGCAGTACGACAGCTATAAAGCTGGAGAACTCTACGTCAATGTCCACAGCGCCAAGTACAAAGGCGGAGAAATCCGCGGCCAACTGAAACCCTAACTAACGTAATGGCAATCATGCTTTAGCGCCGGCGCTTCATTCCGGCAAAAAATGGCCAGCTTCTGCTGGCCATTTTCATTGATGCGGCGAAAATCCGGGTGACGACAGACTTTACATTGGCCAGTCAGTCTTCGACCGGCGGCAGCACCGCCAGCGTATGAGTCACCAGCGCAGCGCCGTCCCAGTGATGCAGCTGATAGGCGGGCGGTTCGGTCTGCGATGCCTCGTAGGCGCCCCGCCCCAGCCGCAGCCGCGCCTGGAATGCCGTGCTCGGACAGATCGACAACAGCGCCCCCTGCCAGACCGCCTGCACGTGGCGATGCACGTGGCCGCA
>JANNHN010000532.1:0-12852 GCA_031404395.1 Betaproteobacteria bacterium | reverse complement strand
CGTTCGTTGGCGCCGGCGGTGCGCATCGCCGCCGCTTGCGTCGCGTCACGCGCCCACAGCGTCACGCGGTGTCTCCCGGCAAGATTGATGGCGATGGCCGTTCCCCACGCGCCGGCGCCCAGCACCGCGATGGTCATGATGCGGCGCTCAGCCGCCCCACACATCAGCCGCGCGCACGTAACCGGCAACGCCGTCGCGGTGCCTGACGTGGATCCAGCCGGGGTTGACCGTATCGACCGCCTCAAGCAGCACGTCGCGCTGCGCTTCAAACGCCGTCGGCGCATCTTCCGCCGGTTTTTGCCGTACGATCACCGCGGCCGGCCTCACCAGTACATAACGAGCGGTATCGAGCGTTTTGGCCTCCGCCCAGGACAAGACACCCGCAGCGTCACGGACTTTGATCCAGCCCTCCACCTGCACCACCACTTCCAGAGGATAGCCGCGACTGACGATGTAGAGCTTGCTCGCTTTGACCGAGGGGGCGTCGTACAACACCACGGCCGGTTCCGCAGCTGAGCGGAAATCCGCCGCGCCGACCCATGCCGGAATCATCGCCAGCGCAAGCAGCCAACCGATGCTGGAGCGCATTGTCATGCCGGACTAATTAGGAACGGTCGCATTGGCAGGAGCAGCAGCACCGGCGGCTTGCTCCTGTTGCATCTGACGGAGACGCTCCTGATAAGCCGCATCGAAATTCATGTGCTGCAGCAGCACCGGCGGAAAGCCCGCGCGCAACAGCAGATTCGAAACGGTCTCGCGCGCGTAGGGCAGCAGTGTGTTCGGACACATCACGCCCAACACCGCATCGAGCTCCGACTGCGGCAGATTGAGTATCTGGAAAATGCCCGCTTGCGCGACTTCGACCAGAAAAAGCGTCTTGTCCTTGACTTTGCCGGTCACGGTCACAGTCAGCACAGCCTCGTACAAGCCAGCCTGATCAAGCGTTACCGCGCCGTTATGCACGGTGATCTCGACCTGCGGACTCTCGCGCTCCAGAAAAACCTGCGGCGCGTTGGGGATCTCCAGCGACAAATCCTTCAGGTAAACCTTTTCAACGCCAAAATGCGGTTGTGTCGATTGCTGCTCGCTCATTACCGGAAATCCTCCAAAATTCAGATCAGGTTGCTCTACGCGCCCAGCAGCGCACTGAGTTTGCCGGCGCGGTCGAGCGCGGCAAGGTCCTCATAACCGCCGACATGAGTGTCACCGATGTAAATTTGCGGCACGGTGCGGCGTCCGGTTTTCTCCATCATCTCGGCGCGCTGCGCGGAATCGGTGTCGATGCGAATTTTTTCGATTTCGACAACCCCGCGCTCGCGCAGCAGGCGCTCCGCCATCTGGCAGTAGGGGCACACGGCAGTGGAATACATGCGGACTTTGGCCATGCTGATCTCGACGGAGAATGAGGATCTAGCGTTTTTCCAGCGGCATTCCTGCCTGCTGCCAGGCGCCGAGGCCACCGCGCAAATTGACTGCTGCAGCAAACCCGCCGCGCCGCAGGATTTCGACCGCAGCGCCGGAGCGCATGCCGGTGCGACAGGTCACGATCAACGGCCGCTCCTTGTATTTCTCCAATTCCTTCAGCCGCTCGGCGAGTTGCCGCTCCGGCACATGCTTGGCATTGGTGATGTGGCCTGCCTCGAATTCCCCGGTGTCGCGCACATCAAGCACCAGCGCCTCCTGGCGGTTGATCAGTTGCACTGCCTCAAATGCGCTCACTTCGCGTCCGGGGCGGAACGGCCGCGACAACAACGGCCAGAGCAACATGCTGCCCGTCGCCACGGCGGCCCCGAACAGCATCATATTGAACGGGTTTTTCTGCAAAAACAGGAAAAATGCTTCCATGGAATCGGGTATCAACGGTTTGCCACGTGAAAAACGGATTCTACCAGAGGACGCATCAGGGCCGGCTGCTCACGCGCGAGCCGGACAAGGTCGCGCAGGAACTCGGGCGGAACAGACGGATAGGCACGACGCGCGCGGAGGAGCAATGCCAGCGCTTCCTTGGGCCGGTCCGCCAGCGCCAGCAGCAACACTTCGCGGTAAACCAGCGTAAACACCGGGGCAAAACGCAAAGTCCGCTCGGTCAGCGCCCTGCGCTGGTCCAGATCGGCCACTTCTGGTGATAACAGCAACGCCGTAGCCAACTCGATGTACGGCGTCAGCACAGGATTGCGATGAAGTTCGCGCATCATCGCCGCATGCTCATAATTGCTGATCTTGCCGGCTCGACTGTGAAAAATGCGCTCGAAGTTCCGATAATCCAGCCAGAGCGTAACCAAATTGACGGTGCCGATGGCGATGACCGCCAGGGCCAGTATGCGGCCGCCGTGCGCCAGCCGCGGCATGAACACTTTGACCGGCGCAACGCCGAGCAACAGCACGCTCGGGCCGAGAAAATACGCGTACCACAGCGGATACTCGAGCAGGCTGTGTATGGCAATTACGGCCGCGAGCGCAAGCAGCCACCACCAGCCTGCGTTGCGCCCGTCCGCCAGCACGTTGTACGCCCAGATGACCAGGGGCACGACGATCAGCATGGCGCCGGTTACGCCGGTCTCCGCGAGCAACTGCAGTACAAGGTTGTGCGCGTGGTGATACAGCGGATACTGCCCGGTCGCTTCGCTCTCGGTGACAAAATTGAAATAGTGCTCCGGAAAACTGCCCCAACCGACGCCGACGAGCGGATGTTCCAGTGTCATCGCCCAAGCGGCACTCCACAGGCTGAACCGTTCGGAGATGCTGTCTGCTCCGGAAAACAGGCGCTCCACGGCAGTGACCGCCACACGGTGTTCCGCCTTGAACCAGCCGGCATCAACCAACAACTGCAGGATGTAATACGCAATCACAAAGACACCCGTCAACATGAACAGGCGTCGTGCAGCACGATCCCCGGCGCCCGAGCGCAGCCAAGCCGCCAGCGCAAAGGCTGCGAGCAGATAGAGCAGGGCGCTGCGCGAACCCGATAATCCGAGCACGAATATCATCAGCGCGGCGGCGCCAACGCCCGCCGCAACCGGAACGCGTCCGCGGGCGTACAGATACGCCAGACTCATCAGGCCCAGTGTCAGTTGTGTGGCAAAGTGATTGGGCTGCGCGAGGTTGCCGAAAATTGCGGCGCTGGTCGGTCGCGCAATGTACGCGTTGAACGGTGTAACCAGGTTGTAATGCTGCACCACGCCGGTCAGCGCGCTAAGCAAGCCGCCGCAGGCCAGGCCGACCGCGATCACCGTGCATATGGTTTCCGGTCCATAGGCATGCACGAGCGAGCGGGCGGCAATGACCAGTCCGCCGGCCCAGATCAGGTACAACGCGCCGGTCAGCGCCTGCCCGAAATAGGGCGACCATCCGAGTGCGCCGTGTACAACCAGCAGGGCTGCCAGCGCAAATGGTGCGAGCGCCAGCATCGGCACGCCGGACTCATGCCAGGTCCGGCGTTCGAGCAACGGCGCCATCACCCCCAACCCAAGTGCAAACGCGAGCCACTCGGAATAGAAGGCGGTCAACGGAAAGCGGTGATACGGCTGCAGGAACGGCGCTGCGCACAACAACGCCACGCAGACGAGACCGGCCCGCGACGGCAAGTTTGACCCGTGCCGGTGATCGGCCGGACGCACCGGACCTGTCTGTTGGTTGGCGCTTAACAGAAACGGATCCGACAAATTACTTGTCCGGCCCGCAGTACACCTCGCGCAGCATGCCGATCAGCGTCAGTGTGCGTTCGTCGCTGATCCGGTAGAACACCCGGTTGGCGTCCTTGCGCGTGAGCAACACGCCTTTGTCGCGGAGTATGGCCAGGTGCTGTGAGATGTTGCTCTGGGAAGTGCCGACGCAATCGACGATGTCCTGTACGCTGATTTCCTGGTCGCCCAGCACGCACAGTATCTTCAGCCGCAGCGGATGCGCCATGGCTTTGAGCGCGCGTGATGCCAGAGCAATATGTTCTTCGTTCTCCAGCAACTGTGCGCGCACCGCAACCAAATCAGTCATGACTCTCCCTGGAATGCCCAAGCTTGTCGAAATGAGCTTGTCGAAATGATTTAGAATTATACTTTATCACCGTTTTCTGAAAAAGTTTTTATAATCATGAAGATAGCGTCATGAAAATCATACCCGCGCTGCTGGTGATCCTCGACGGCTTCGGTCATCGCGAAGAATGCGCAGACAACGCCATCTGCCAGGCGCGCAAGCCGCATTGGAATTTTCTCTGGAGCAGCTGCCCGCACACCACCATTGATGCCTCCGAGAAATGGGTGGGGCTGCCCCCGCACCAAATGGGCAACTCCGAGGTCGGCCACATGAACATCGGCGCAGGCCGCGTGATCTATCAGGATTACACCAAGATCGAACATGCGATCGAAACCGGGGAATTCGCCGCCAATCTCGTGCTCAATGCCGCAATCGCCAGGGCACGCAACGGTGCGCTGCATGTTCTCGGTCTGCTGTCCCCCGGTGGCGTACACAGTCATGAATCGCAGATCCATGCCTTGCTGGAGCTTGCCGCCAAAGGCGGCGCGAAGCAGGTTTATGTACACGCCTTCCTCGATGGCCGCGATACCCCGCCGCAAAGCGCCGAAGTATCGTTGATCGCGCTGCAGGATAAATGCCGCGTCCTGGGCAATATGCGCATTGCATCAATCTGCGGACGCTATTTCGCCATGGATCGCGACCAGCGCTGGGATCGCCTGCAGACCGCCTATGACCTGATTACCGACGGTGCGGCCGCTTATACGGCAACCGACGCACGCGCCGGATTGCAGGCGGCGTACGCCCGCGGTGAAAACGACGAATTCGTCAAAGCCACCGCCATCGTGCCGGCCGGCACGCAGCCCGTGCGGATGAACGACGGCGACGCCGTGGTGTTCATGAATTTCCGCTCGGATCGCGCACGGCAACTGACTTCCGCGCTGACCGATCCCGCGTTCAGCAAGTTCGCGCGCAAACGCGTGCCGCAGCTCGGCTATTACTGCACGCTGACCGGATACGGCGACGACTTCAGTCACCTCCCTGCCGCGTTCGGCCCGCAGCAGATCCGCGAAGGCTTCGGTGAATACCTCTCTGCGAAGGGGCTGCGGCAGTTGCGTATCGCCGAAACCGAGAAATATGCACATGTCACTTATTTCTTCAACGGCGGTGTGGAAACGCCGTACTCGGGGGAAGACCGTATCCTGGTGCCCTCGCCACAGGTAGCGACCTACGACCTGCAGCCGGAGATGAGTGCACGCGAAGTGACCGACAAACTGGTGGCGGCGATCCGCGAGAAAAAATACGACGCGATCATCTGCAATTTCGCCAATGCCGACATGGTCGGCCACACCGGCAGTCTCGGCGCCGCGACCCGCGCCATCGAGGTACTCGACGAGTGCATCGGGCGGGTGGTTGAAGCCATGCGCGAAATCGGCGGCGAAGTACTGATCACCGCGGATCACGGCAACGCCGAAACCATGCGCGATGCCGAGACGCAACAACCGCACACTGCCCACACGCTGAATCTGGTACCGCTGCTCTACGTCGGGCGCAAGGCGCGCATGGCGAATGGCGGTGCGTTGCAGGACGTGGCGCCGACACTGCTCGCCATCATGGGATTACCGCAACCCGCGGCAATGACCGGCCGCTCCCTGCTCGAATTCACGTGATTCCCTGCGCGCAGCGGCTGACGCTCATCGTTGTGCTCATGCTGCTGCCGGGCGCCGCACTGGCAGCGGCCAATGCCACCCAGGCCGAGACCGAGTTGCGCGAGCTGCGTAACCGCATCAGCGCGCTGCAGAAAAAACTCGCCGCAACGGAAGAAACCAAAAGCGGGGCGTCCGACGCGCTGCGCGAATCGGAGCGCGCCATTTCCGAGGCCAATCGTGAACTGCACGCACTGAATCAACAGGCGCGCGATGCCGATGCCAAGCTCGGGACACTGCGCAAATCCTCGCAGGAAACCGGCGCCGCGCTGGCGGCACAACAGAATCTGCTCGGCCGCATGCTGCGCCACCAGTACATGCAGGGCGAACCCGAAACCCTGCGGCTGGTACTGGGCGGCGAGCATCCCAGCGAAATGGCGCGGCAATTGCACTACCTGGGTTACGTTGCGCGGGCGCGGGCGCAACTGCTGGAAGGGCTGCGCGCGAACCTGCGCGAGATCGACCGCTTGCGGGACGACATGGCTGTCGAAGCCGCAGCCATCACCCGCATCGCCGCAGAACAGACAGCGCAGAAAAAGCGGCTCGAACGGGAAAAACAGGCACGCGCCGGGGTGCTGGCGAAGGTCTCGCAGCAAATTCGCGCCCAGCAACGCGAAATCCGCGGCATGCGGGCCAACGAAAACCGCCTCACCCGGCTGGTCGATCAACTGGCCCGGCTGGTCGCGCGCAAACCGGCGGCGGCAAACCGCCCGCGGCTCCGGAATGAGGCCGTACCGACCGCGCCGGGGGTTGGTTCCGCTTTCGGCGCACTGCGCGGATCGCTCGCGTTACCGGTGCGCGGGGAACTTGGCAGCCGCTTTGGCGGTCAACGTGCAGATGGCGGGGTCACGTGGAAAGGGTTGTTCATCGCTGCCAAAGGCGGCGATGAGGTGCGGGCAGTCGCCGCCGGCCGCGTGGTCTATGCCGACTGGCTGCGCGGCTTCGGCAACCTGCTGATCATCGACCACGGCGACAGTTATATGACACTGTATGCGAATGCCGAGGCGCTGTTGAAGCAGGTGGGCGAGGTCATCCGCGGCGGCGAGACTGTAGCCACCGTAGGCAACAGCGGCGGCAACGTGGAATCAGGTTTATACTTTGAGATGCGGCACGAAGGCAGGCCTTTCGACCCCCTCGACTGGGTCAAGTTACGATAGTCGTTACAATTAGCCGTAACATCAGCCGTCACTCGCGGCAGGAGCATTACATGGGCAGCAAATTCAACCAGTTCGGACTGGTCATTGTCGGTGTTCTGATCGGCGTCGCGATCAGCCTGAATTATTCGGCCAACGCCCAGCGCGAAACGGCGGCGGCGCAGCCGCTGCCGATCGAGGAACTGCGTGCCTTCACTGAAGTGTTCGGTCGCGTGAAAAGCGACTATGTCGAACCGGTCGCCGACAAGAAACTGATTACCGAAGCCATCAACGGCATGTTGACCGGGCTTGATCCGCATTCCGCCTATCTTGACCAGGAAGCCTTCCGCGAACTGCAAGTCGGCACCCAGGGTGAATTTGGCGGACTCGGCATCGAAGTCGGCATGGAAGACGGGTTCGTGCGGGTGGTGTCGCCGATCGACGATTCACCGGCCTCGCGCGCCGACATCAAGGCCGGCGATCTCATCGTCAAACTCGACGACACCTCGGTCAAGGGCATGACGCTGAACGATGCGGTCAAACGCATGCGCGGCAAGCCCAATACCCAGATCATTCTCACCATCGTGCGCAAGGGCGAGCCCAAGCTCATCGTGGTCACGCTGACGCGCGCAGTCATCAAGATCCAGAGCGTCAAGTCGAAACTGCTGGAACCGGGTTACGCCTATGTCCGCGTCTCCCAGTTCCAGGAACACACCGGCGACACGCTGGCGCGCGCCGTTGAGCGCATGTTCAAGGAGAACCAGGGACCGATGAAGGGCATGGTGCTCGACCTGCGCAACGATCCCGGCGGCCTGCTGAACGGCGCGGTTGCCGTTTCCGCCGCATTCCTGCCCAAGGACGTACTGGTGGTCTATACCGATGGCCGCACGGAAGACGCGAAAATGAAACTCAACGCCAGCCCGGAGCACTACGTGCGCGGTGGACGCAACAAGGAAGATTTCCTCAAAACCCTGCCGGCGGGCGCCAAAACCGTACCCATGGTGGTGCTGGTTAACGGCGGCTCTGCCTCGGCTTCGGAAATCGTTGCCGGCGCGCTGCAGGATCATGAACGCGCCGTCATCATGGGTCAGCAGACCTTCGGCAAGGGTTCAGTGCAGACCATATTGCCGCTGGGCAACAACACCGCCATCAAGCTGACCACAGCGCGTTATTACACGCCCAAGGGCCGCTCGATCCAGGCAAAGGGCATCACGCCGGACATTCTGCTGGACGACGGCAGCAACGAGCGCGGCGCGGCGCTGAAGCTGCGTGAAGCCGACCTGACCAAACACCTGACGGAGAACATGCCGGTGCCGGCAGAAAAACCGTCGGACAAAGCGGATGCGGCGGCGCAGTCCGCACTAAAGTACAAATTCACCCCGGCGCCGCGGCCGAAGGTCGAAGACGAGAAAACGCTGCGCCCCGCGCCCGGCGAAATCGTGTCGCCCAATGATTACGAACTCAATCAGGCTGTGGCATTCCTCAAGAGCCGCGGTGGTGTAAAAGTTAATTAAGCACGAACCCTGTCATCACAACGCCCGGCAGTGCCGGGCGTTGTTGTTTTTGGAACCTCTTACCGCTAGATTGACAGCATGGACGACAACCAACTGCTGCGCTACAGCCGGCACATCCTGTTGCCGGAAATCGGCATCGAGGGGCAACAACGCCTGCTGGATGCGCATGCGCTGCTGATCGGCGCCGGCGGGCTCGGTTCACCGGCGGCGTTGTATCTGGCGTCGGCGGGTGTGGGCACGCTGACCATTTGCGACGGCGACACCGTGGATCTCACCAATCTGCAGCGCCAGATCGTGCATCGTGAAGATTCGGTCGGCACGAACAAGGTTGATTCGGCGCGCGCCACGCTGCACGCCATCAACCCGCGCGTGACCATACATGCAGTTGCGGAGCGGGTGGCCGGTGCGCGGCTGGAGGCACTGGTGGCTGCTGCTGATGTCGTGCTTGACGGCAGCGACAATTTCGCGACGCGCCACGCGGTAAACCGCGCCTGCGTCGCCGCGCGCAAACCGCTGGTATCGGGAGCGGGCGTGCGTTTCGACGGCCAGCTCGCCGTATTCAACCTGCGCGCGCCGGACTCGCCCTGCTACGCCTGCCTGTTCCCGGAGGCCGGTGAAAACGAGGAAATGCGCTGCGCGGTGATGGGAGTTTTTGCGCCGCTGGTCGGCATCATCGGCGCCATGCAGGCTGCTGAAGCCCTGAAAATACTCGCCGGCGCCGGCGAACCGCTGAGCGGCCGGCTGCTGCTGCTCGATGCACTGACCATGGATGTGCGCACCGTGCGCCTGAAACGGGATCCTGCCTGCACGGTATGCGCCGCGCGATGACGGGACGCTCTGCGGCGTGTTGATTGTCAGGGAAGCGCTGATTAAGTGTTGCAGTTAATCAGTGCTTCCTCTGCAGTGAGGGATATGCAAGGGGCGTAGCCCGCTTGTTCAGTTTTTCCCTGGCAGGCTCTAGGTTTGCGTCGTCATATCCAGCGAATCTGCATCCCCCGCCCCACCCCTGCCCGTACCACCACCGGCACCACTGCCAAAGCTGGGCATCGATGAAGTAGTGCCTACGCCGCTGACCAGCGCTTCGAGATCACGCGCAACGCGCTCCAGAGCCGGGGGATTGCGGCCCAGCATCTGCAGCAGCAGCCGCGCCGGAAAATCAGACAGCGTCTCCGGCGAATTGGAGCGGATGCGCGATGCGGTCTCCAGGATGGATCGGGCATGGGTTGCCTTGAACCCGGCCCTGGTATTTTCGATGGCGTCGAGTATCGCAAGCTGCGCGCGCGCCACGCCCAGCATCAGTTGCGCCATCTGTTGCGTCGTCATGTCTGCCATGGGTTTCTCCTCGTCTCCAGTTGAACTCTAGGCGAGTACGCCTTCCATCAATTGCTTCCACTGCTTCTGCCAGTGCTCCATCGGATCGCGACGGAACCCGCTTTTTGCATACTGGTGCCAACGACCCGCGACAAAACTCATCAGCGCATTGGCCTGTGCCGCGGGATCGATATCCCCGGCAATCTCTTTTTGGGTGATCGCGAAGCGCAGCGCCTGCTTCAGTGCTGCTTCAAGACGATCGTGGATCTGGTTGATGCGCGCCTGCAGGGCTTCATCCTCGGTAACCAGTGCATCGCCGATCAGTACCCGCGTCATGCCGCGGTTTTTTTGCGCAAAGCCCAGCAGCATGGCGATGACCGCTTCGGTCTGGCGCAGTCCGCTTTGCTCCTCGCTGGTGATCTTGTTGATCAGTGAGAACAGCGTCTGCTCGACGAAGTCGATCAGCCCGGCAAACATGTCGGCCTTGCCCCTGAAATGCCGGTACAGCGCCGCTTCCGACACCTCGATGCGGGCAGCAAGCGCTGCCGTGGTGATGCGTGCCGCCGCCGGACCCTCGAGCATCTGCGCGAGAGTCTGCAGTATCTGGTTTTTCCGTTCGCCGCTGCGTGCCATGTGGTTCTCAGTAAAAACGCTCATTTAAGATCTTCAGTAAAGCCTGCTTGCCCGGTCCGCAAGACGGGCGACGCCGCTTACTCGCAGATCCACGTAGCCCGGCACCCGCTCTGCACCTGAAATCCACACCGTTTTCATGCCAAGCTTTTTCGCCGTGCGCAGATTCTCGAGTGAGTCTTCGACCATGATACAGCGCCGCGGCTGGAGGTGATGCGCGCGGCACAGCCGCAGGAAACCATAAGCATCGGGTTTGGGCCGGAATCGCACCCGTTCGATGGAGAACACGGCGTTGAACAGGTCGCTGACGTTCAGTATGCGCAGCACCGCACGCGCATAGTGTACCGGTGCATTGGAGAACACGAACTTGCGTCCCGGCAACCGGCGCAGCGTGTGGCGCAGCAGCGGTTCGCCCACCACCATGCGCTTGAGATCCGGAAATTGGTGGGTATGCCACAGAAAATGTTGCGGATCCGTATCGTGATGACGGATCAGGCCGAGCAGCGTCGCGCCGTAACGCTGCCAGTAGTGGCGCCGCAGCGCGCCCGCCGCCGTCTCGTCGAGTTGCAGATGCTGCCGCAGGTAAGCGGTCATTGCACGGTTGATTTGCGGGAAAATATGCGGCGTCGCATTGTGCAGAGTGTTGTCGAGATCAAAAATCCATGCATAAGCGCTGGTCATGACGCGATGACGCGCATTCAGCGTCGGCGGATCAGCGTGCCGACACCTTCATCGGTCAGGATTTCCAGCAGCAGCGCATGCTCGACCCGCCCGTCGATGATGTGGCAGGTATTGACGCCGTTCTTGACTGCGTCAAGCGCGGAACTGATTTTCGGCAGCATGCCGCCGTGGATGGTGCCGTCGGCGAACAACTCATCGACCTTGCGCGCGGTCAATCCCGTCAGCAGCTTGCCATTCTTGTCGAGAACGCCCGGCGTATTGGTCAGCACGATCAGTTTTTCGGCCTTGAGGATTTCGGCGACCTTGCCCGCCACCAGGTCAGCGTTGATGTTGTAGGACTCGCCGTTGGCGCCGACGCCGACCGGCGCAATCACTGGTATGAAATCCTCGGTATGCAGCAGGTTGACGATCGCCGGATCGATGCTCTCCACTTCGCCGACCTGGCCGATATCGACCATCTCGTCGCTGCCCGGCGCGCTGCGCACCTTCATTTTGCGCGCGCGGATGAAACCACCGTCCTTGCCGGTCAGGCCGACGGCCTTGCCGCCGCAGCGGTTGATCAGATTGACGATGTCCTTGTTGACCTGGCCGCCGAGCACCATCTCGACCACATCCATGGTCTCGGCATCGGTGACGCGCATGCCCTGGATGAACTCGCCCTTTTTGCCGATGCGCTTGAGCAGTTCGTCGATCTGCGGGCCGCCGCCGTGGACGATCACCGGATTCATGCCGACCACTTTCAGCAACACCACATCCCGCGCAAAACCTTCCTTGAGCGCAGCATCGGTCATCGCATTGCCGCCGTACTTGATGACAATGGTCTTGCCGTGGAAGCGCTGGATGTACGGCAGCGCTTCGGCGAGGGTCTTGGCTTTGCTCTCGGCGGTGATGGCGGACAGTGGCATCGGCAGGTGCAAAAGTGGAAATGTGAGGATTCACTCATTCTACATGAGCAATAAACCCAGAAAAAGCTATTAGCCACAGAGAACACAGAGTTCACAGAGGAAAATCAAGAACGTGAGTCATTTCCACATCCCACCAATCTGGTGAGGGTAGCGTGAGGATTCAACTCCTTGAATCTCTCGGTGTTCTCTGTGACCTCTGTGGCCGAATTGCCGTTTTAAGGATAAAAATGGCGGCAGGCTTTGCGGCCTGCCGCCCCTGCGTCTTCCGGCGCCGACCGATCAGTTGATCGACAGGCGCTTCGCCGTAACCGCGGCTTTTTTCGGCAACGTCAGTTCCAGCACGCCGTCGGCATATTTCGCGACCGCCTTGCCGTCGTCCACTGCCTGGCCCAGCGTAAAGGCCCGATAGACCTTGCCGTAATGGCGCTCGGCGCGCAGCACTCGCTCGCCTTCCTTCACTGCGCGCTCGTTGCGGGTTTCCGCGCTGATGGATACCAGGTCGTCGTTGATGGTGACGTGTATGTCGTCCTTCCTGACGCCCGGAATCTCGGCATGCACGGTGTAAGCAGCTTCGTCTTCGGCAACGTCGATGCGGATCGCCTGCGCCGTTGCCGGCGCACCTTCGAGTGCCATCGGGCGCACAAAAAAGCCGCGCAGCAGTTCATCAAACGTGTCGTCGAATGGATTGAAACGGGTAACATTGACCATGATCTGTCTCCTTCAAGTAAGTGGTAGCTAACTGTGGGTGGCGCATGGCGCCGCTGTAACCAGATGGGTGCTGGCCGTGTTTTTTCAAGAGTCTGCCGGCGCAGCTGCTGACCGGATAAAATACTATAACTAATTGTTTTTAAAGGATTAATTTATTGGCCCCTGACAATGACGCCAGCCTGACTGCAGCAACCATCGCCGCCCAGCGCGATTACCTGCTGCGTTATGCGCTGATGCATCTGCGCAACCCGACGCAGGCCGAAGACGTCGTTCAGGAAACCCTGCTGGCCGCCATGGA
>JANNHN010000531.1:0-2218 GCA_031404395.1 Betaproteobacteria bacterium | reverse complement strand
GCCTCCGGCACGCTGGCGCAGATCATCCCGCCGTCGATCGTGCTGATCGTGCTCGCCGACGTACTCGGCGCTTCAGTGGGCGACATTTACGCCGGCGCGATGTTGCCGGGATTGCTGCTGGTTGCCCTGCTGATCATCTATGTGTTCATCACCTCGATGCTCAACCCGGCCGCAGCACCGGCCTTGCCGCCCGCAGCGCGTACCTTGCGCGGCGGTGCACTCTACCAACACGCACTGCTGGTGATGGTGCCGCCGCTGGTGCTGATATTCCTGGTGCTCGGCTCGCTGTTTCTGGGCATCGCCACCCCGTCCGAAGGCGGCGCGATGGGCGCGGTCGGTGCGCTGGCGCTCGCCGCCGTCAAACGGCGGCTCAACATGAAAGTGCTGCGGGAGGCGCTCGATGCGACGACCAAACTGTCGAGCTTCGTCATGTTCATCCTGATCGGCTCGACGGTGTTCGCGCTGGTGTTCCGCGCCGTCGACGGCGACCTGTGGGTGGAACGGCTGTTCACACTGGTGCCCGGCGGCGTGGCGGGTTTCCTGATTGTCGTCAACCTGCTGATATTCATCCTCGGATTTTTCATCGACTTTTTCGAGATTGCCTTCATCCTGCTGCCGCTGCTGGGACCGGTGGCGATCAAACTCGGCATTGATCCGGTGTGGTTCGCAGTAATGATCGGCATGAACCTGCAGACTTCGTTCCTGACGCCGCCGTTCGGTTTCTCGCTGTTTTACCTGCGCAGCGTCGCGCCGCCGCAGATCAAAACCATCGACATCTACAAAGGCATTGTGCCGTTCGTCGGCGTGCAGCTCGTGGCGCTGCTGCTGGTGGTGCTTTATCCGCAACTGGTTACTGCATTTAAGGATGCGCCCGCGGCAAAAGACACCAGCCATATCGAGATCAACATGCCGGCGCCGGAGAGCGCCGCGGAAACACCCGCGGCCGGCGGCGCCACGCAGGAGGATCGCGCCGCGGCAGAGATTGAGCGCATGCTGCGGGAAGCCAGATAACCGGCCGCCGTCCACATATTCGACCCGCAGACTTGCGCCGCACGGTACGGTGCTAATCTGATCGCCGGATTCAAGCTGCCTGCATGTGGATCCACAAACGGAGGAATAGTCATGCGTACCCTTTCAACGTGGCTTGCTTTGTGCATCGCTATTGCAACCATCGCGCCGGGCGTCACGACGGCCCAGACCTATCCGGCCAAACCGATACGCATGATCGTGCCGTGGAATCCTGGCGGCACGTCGGACACCATCGCCCGCATCCTCGGCCAGAAAATGACCGAAGCCTGGGGCCAGCAGGTCGTCATCGATACCCCGCGCCGGCGCCAGCGGCATCATCGGCACCGAAGTCGCCATGCGCGCACCGGCGGACGGCTACACGCTGCTGCACGCCAACATGAGCCAGTTCGCGACGAATCCCAGTCTCTACAAAGTCAGCTACGACACGCTGCGCGATTTCGCGCCGATCAGCATGGTGGCGCTCGCCCCGCAGTTGCTGGTGGTGCATCCCGGCGTAGCGGCCAAGTCGGTGCAGGAACTGGTGCAACTCGCGCGCGCAAAACCGGGCAGCCTCAACTTCGGCTCCGGCGGCGCCGGCACGCTGGCCTATCCGGCGGGTGAACTGTTCAAGTCGATGACCGGTGTGAACCTGGTCCACGTTCCCTATAAAGGCACCATACTCGCGCTCAACGACCTGCTGGCGGGCCGCCTCGAAATCGTGTTCTCCGACATGCCGATCGCGCTGCCGCATGCCAAGTCCGGCAGGGCGCGCGCGCTGGCGGTCACCAGCGCCAAACGAACCTCACTGCTGCCCGACATGCCGACCGTCGCCGAATCCGGCGTTCCCGGTTACGCGCTCGACAACTCGTGGGGCGTATTTGCGCGGCAGAGCACGCCGCGCCCGATCATCGCGAAGCTCAATACCGAGATCGTGCGCATCCATGCGCTGCAGGACGTGAAGGCCCGTTACGCCGGATTCGGGCTCGAAGCCGTGAGCAGTACGCCGGACGAATACCGCAGGTTCATCCAGTCCGAGGCGGAAAAATTCGGCAAGATCATCAAGTCCACCGGCGCCAAGGTGGATTGATCGCGCAGCCACTACGCAATATTCACAGGAGCACCTCATGAAACTGCTGTTACGCACGGCCACAGTACTGGCGCTGATCGGCGCATCGCCCGCCTTTGCCTACGATGACAAATACCTCGACGC
>JANNHN010000530.1:0-3196 GCA_031404395.1 Betaproteobacteria bacterium | reverse complement strand
CACCCCAGCGCGGCAGGCGTTCGAACAGTTCCACCGAAGGCAGTTGCCGGCGCATGCTGTTGCGATAGCCGCCGGGCGCGCAGCGATATTCGTATTCCGGCCAGGCACCGGAAAAATCCCGCAGATATAACCGTACCAGTGTGAGATTGTGGCGCGCATCGGCAAACGCCGGCTCCAGCATTACCGCGCGCTCGTACTGCCGTGCTGCCTCCGCATAACCGCCCTGCTCCTGCAGCGTCTGCCCAAAACCGTTATAACCCCGCGCGTCACCCGGCGCAGCGGCGATCATGCGCCGGAAATCGTCGGACGCACCGGTCGCATCACCCGCCTCCAGCCGCGCGTTGCCCCGATTGTTCCGCATGTCGATGTTGTCAGGTTCGACCGTCAGCGCGCGATCATAAGCAGCCAGCGCCTCCGTCAGGCGTGCCAGTTCACTCAGCGTGTTAGCGCGGTTGAAGTGCAGCAGCGCCACTCATCAGGTAAGCCGTGCCCAGATTTTCCAGCACCGCAGGGTCGGGTGATATCCCGCAGTCGAGCGCACGGCGCATCAGGCTGGCCGCTTCTGCGGCCTTGCCTTCCTGGAGCCGCAAGGCGCCGAGCAGGTATAAACCCTCGGCATCGGCGGGCCGCGACCGCAGCAACTTCTTGAGGCTGCGTTCGCCACCCGCATAGTCCCCGCGCCCGAGGCGCGCCCGGGCTTCATCCAGTACAGCGTCGCGTTTGCTGCTCATCCGTGTGTTGCGTCCATGGCCCGGTCAGATCAGGAACAGGGTGGAAAGACCGAGAAAAATAAAAAATCCGCCGCTGTCGGTAATCGCGGTGATCATCACGCTGGAACCAATGGCCGGGTCGCGGCCGAATTTCTCCATGGTCAGCGGAATGGCGACACCCATCACCGCAGCGAGCAGCAAGTTGAGCGCCATCGCGCCGGTCATCACCAGGCCGAGTTGCCAACTGTGGTAGATCAGGAATGCAAACACGCCCACCACGCTGCCCCAGATGAGGCCGTTCAGCGCGGACACGCTGATTTCCTTCAGAAACAGCTTGCGCGCGCTGTCCCGGGTGATCTGGCCCAGCGCCAGTGCGCGCACGATCATGGTGGTGGTCTGGTTGCCGGAATTGCCGCCGATGCCGGCGATGATGGGCATCAGCGCCGCCAGCGCCACCAGTTGCGCAATGGAGTGTTCAAAAATACCGATTACGCGCGAGGCGATGAAGGCTGTGATCAGATTGACCGCCAGCCATGCCCAGCGGTTGCGCACGCTGTTCCACACTGAGGCAAACAAGTCCTCGTCTTCACGCAAGCCGCCGGCTGACAGTATTTCACTGTCTTTCGCTTCCTGCAGGTAATCCATCACAGCGTTGAAGGTCATGCGGCCGACCAGACAGCCCTGTTTATCGACCACCGGCGCGGAAACCAGATCGTAGCGTTCAAAGGCGCTCGCTGCGTCGCGCGCGCTTTGTTCGGGTTGAAAACTGGAAAATTCGCGGTTCATCACGGCGCCAACCAGCACTTCAGGATCCGTGACCAGCAGCCGATTGACCGGCAGCAAACCGCGCAGTTTTTCTTCGCGATCCACCACAAACAACTGATCGGTATGGTCAGGAAGTTGCTCCAGCCGGCGCAGGTAACGCAGCACCACTTCCAGCGTGACATCTTCGCGGACTTCGATCATGTCGAAATCCATCAGCGCGCCGACGGCATCCTCGGGATAGGACATCGCCGCGCGCAACTGCTCGCGCTCCTCCGTGGACAAGGCCTTGAACACATCGCGGATGACCTCGCGCGGCAGATCGGGCGCCAGATCGGCGATTTCATCGGTATCGAGATGCCCGGTGGCGGCGACGAGTTCGCCCTCGTCCATGTGCGCGATGAGCGTCTCGCGCACCGCATCCGAGACTTCGAGCAGGATCTCGCCGTCGCGCTCGGCCTTGACCAGATCCCAGACAATCAACCGCTGCTCCAGCGGCAGCCCCTCGAGGATGTAGGCGATGTCCGCCGGATGCAGGCGATCGACCAGCTTTTGCAGGGCAGCCAGATGCTGCCGGTGCACCAGCGTTTCGACCAGCTCCTGCCGCGCGCCGCCCTGGCGGTGAACTTGGGTCTCGACCAGTTCGTGACGGCGCAACAACTCAAGCACCTGCTCGAGATGCGCTTCTACGCCGGGTTGGTTTTTTTGACTTTCGGCCACCGGGAAATATCTTTTGGGCAACGGTCCGCGGCAGATGTGCTGCGGGAATTGGTTACGAACAGCGCATAGTATCCGGGAATTCGGCAGCCATTGAAATCACGATGGCACCCGCGGCAGGCTGCCTGCAAACATCGGGAACCATGAGTAATAAATGGGCTGGGGCGGGCTTGCGAACCCCAACGCCCGGCCGCCGCAAATACTCTGGTGTTTCCGCTCCGCACTCTGCACTCCGCGCCCAGAGGAAATCCCCTTGGTGGGCGCTTTGCACTGAGTTCAGTTGTCACTCTCTTTTGGTTGCCTTTGCTCTGACCTTTCGCAGCCGATCGGATCCGGCACGCGCTTCCGACAACAGCCGCTCCCAGTTATCGGGGGGATGGCCGCTCTCCAGCATCTTGCGAAACACCCGGTAGGCGTCATCACGGCTTTCGTAGGCGCGTTTCGTGTCCGCGTCGTTCACCCACGCATAGACGATCACTTTGCTCCGGGCGTGATAGCGGAAAAACAAACGGTACTGCTGGAAGAACCTGGCCCGGAACCAGTGCTTGTGGTCTTCACCCAATGTACTGCCCTGTCGATATTCAGGCCGCGACGCCCGGCCCCTCTTGGTGCTGGGCCAGACGGCGCTCTTCTTCTATGTACTCCATGTGCATTTGCTTCTTATTGCATCGCATGCGCTTGGAATGAACCGAAATCAGGGGCTTTTCGTAACGTGGATAGCCGCCATTTTCGCGGTCATTGCGCTCTATCCCCTCTGCGTCTTTTACCGCCGATATAAACAATCGCATCCAGACTCATGGACGCGTTATTTGTGATTGCCGAGACGCCTTCGCTATCTTGCCTCAGTCCCGAAGACGATAGCGATTCCTTCATGGGCAACCAATCGGTTCATCGTCGAGGATGACGTCGTCAATCCACGCCTCGCGAGGGCCGAAGAAACCGGCTGCGTCATCGACATCGGCGAAGACGGCACCATCACCATCGCCTCGGCCGATACCGACAAGGCG
>JANNHN010000529.1:0-2801 GCA_031404395.1 Betaproteobacteria bacterium | reverse complement strand
CTGGATCAGGCGGTCGCCGAGTTTTTCCGTGCCGTCGGTGATGCCGAGATCGCGGGTGCGCGTGACGCGCAGGCCGGCATAGCCGCAGGGATTGATGGCGGCGAAAGGCGCGAGATCGACATCGACGTTGAGCGCGAGGCCGTGATAACAGCAGCCGTTCCTGATGCGCAGCCCGAGCGCTGCAATTTTTGCATCGCCGGCATAAACGCCCGGTGCGTCAGTGCGTCCGTGGGCCGCGACGCCATATTCGGCCAGCAGGTTGATGACAGCCTGTTCCATCAGCCTGACCAGCGGCCGGATGGTCAGGCCGCGGCGGCGCAGGTCGAGCAGCAGATAGGCGACCAGTTGTCCGGGGCCGTGATAGGTGATCTGGCCGCCGCGATCGACGCGCACCACCGAAATGCCGTTGTCGATGCGCGGCCAGTGTTCCGGTTTGCCGGCAATGCCGACGGTATATACAGGAGGATGTTCCAGCAGCCACAGTTCGTCCGGCGTCTGCGCGTTGCGCGCCAGTGTGAAACCGCGCATGCGCTCCAATGTGGGCGCGTACGGTGCCAGCCCGAGCCGGTGAATAACGGTTGCTGCCGGGGCCGGGGAAATCGGGTTTACAGAAAATCCGGGCACTGGAGCGATCCGGTGGTGTGGGCTGTGCACCATGATTGAAATGGAATAAATGGGATAATTCAACGCATTATAAGGTGATCGGGAGATTGCAGTGCGCCTCGGTATTCTCAAGACCGGATTGCTGTGCGCCGCCTGCGCCGCGGGTCTGCCGGCAGCGGCGGCTGGAGCGGCCGGTGATTACGGTTCCAATCTGAGCACGGTTTATTTTGCGCATCAGCGCCTGCTGGCGCTGCGCGAAGCCTGCGATGAGGCGTTACCCGCGCAGGCGCAGGCCAATGCGCAGGCATATGCATCGTGGCAGGCCCGCCACAAAGCGCTGCTCAACGAGCTCGATGCACGACTGACGTTGATGATTCGCGGCGCGTCAAAAGACGAAAAAGAGTACATGCGCAGCGTCGGCAAGTATGAAGGTTCGATACTTGAATACCGCAAGGAGCAACGCGAGCAGATACTGGCCCAGCCGCGCGACGGCATTGAACAGGGCTGCGGCGATTACCGTAACTACCTGACTGGTTCAGGCTCGGATTTTCACAAGGAATACGCCGATGAACTGCGCGAATTGCGCAAGCGCAAGCTGCCGAAATGAGGGTGCATGACGTGGATCATCCATGGACCTCCACCGACCGCAACCTGGCCATGGTTTGCGCCATCTGGGCGGCGGCACTGATGGCCTCGGCTGTTGCACCGTATGACCGATTGACCTGGTTCATGGAAGTGCTGCCGGTGCTGATCGCCGCGCCGGTCATGATCGCCACCCGCAACCGATTGCCGCTGACACCGCTGGTTTATGCGCTGATCGCCGTGCATGGGTTGATTCTGATTTACGGCGGTGCTTATACCTACGCGCGGGTGCCGGCCGGATACTGGCTGCAGGAATGGCTTGGCTTCGCCCGCAACCCCTATGATCGTATCGGCCACCTGGCGCAGGGTTTTGTGCCTGCCATGATCGCGCGCGAACTGCTGGTGCGCGTTTTCCATATCGACGGCCGGCGCATCCTGTTTTTTCTGGTGATTAGCGTTGCGCTGGCGATCAGCGCGTTCTACGAACTGATCGAGTGGTGGGCGGCGCTGGCAATGGGCGGGGGCGCGGATGAATTCCTCGGCACGCAGGGTGATGTCTGGGACACTCAATGGGACATGTTTCTTGCGCTGACGGGTGCGATCATCGCACTGCTGGCGCTGGGCCGCCGGCATGACCGGCAGATCGCACGGCTGGAGGGCGCTACAGCACCATGACCACCGACGGCAGATCGCACAACTCCTGATACAGCGCGTCGAGCTGAGCGCGCGAGGTGGCACGCACCACGCAGGTCAGGCTGAGGTATTTGCCTTTTTTGCTGGTTTTCATCGCCATGGTTGCATCATCAAAATCCGGCGCGTGGCGCTTGACCACAGTAAGTACCGACTGGGCGAAGCCGGGTTGCGTATGCCCCAGTATTTTCAGCGGAAAATCGCAGGGATACTCGATCAGCGATTCCATGTCCGGCGCCGGCATGTCTGGTGATGAGGGCGGCGTGCTCACGCCGTTTTTCTCATATGATCCTGTTTGAACTGCTGGTACAGCGCATGCATGCGGCGGAACAACGGGCCAGGACTGCCGTCGCCGACGGACTTGCCGTCGAGTGCCGTCACCGCCAGCACTTCCTTGGTCGATGAGGTGAGCCAGATTTCGTCGGCGCCGCGCAGCTCGGTTTCGGTCACCGCACGCACTTCAAGCTGGAATTCGCGCGCGCGGGCGATTTCAATGACCACGTCGTAGGTGATGCCGGGCAGCACCTGATTGTTTTTGGGCGGCGTCAGCACTACGCCGTCTTTGACGACAAACACGTTGCTCGCAGAAGCCTCGGTCAACTGCCCGTCGCGCAGCAGGATGGTTTCGGCTGCGCCGGCATCAACGGACAATTGGCGCAGCAGGCAGTTACCGAGCAGTGCAGTGGATTTCACGTCGCAGTTGAGCCAGCGGAAATCCTGCGCGGTGATGCAGGCGACACCGGACTCCACCAGCGCCGGTGCTGGCGTCACCAGTGGATTGCTCATCAGGAATACGGTCGGTTTGACGCCTTTTGGAAACGCATGGTCGCGTTTGGCCACCCCGCGGGTCACCTGCAAATACACGGATTGATCATCGCCATCGTTGCGCTCGATGATCTTGTGGATGAGTTGCGCCCATCCCGCGC
>JANNHN010000528.1:0-13101 GCA_031404395.1 Betaproteobacteria bacterium | reverse complement strand
CAGATAACCGAGATAGTCGATGGCAAAGCCGGCGACCAGCGGACCGATGAAGCCTGCGCCCGAGAAACCCAGGCTCACCAGGGCATAGTTGCGCGAACGATGCTGCGCCCCGCCGATGCCGCCGGCAATCCCGGTGACCGTAACGAAGAAGAAATGGAACGAGGTGCCGAGCAGCGTCGCGGAGATATAGAGCGTCGTCATCGTCGGCCAGGCCACCGGCAGGCACAACGCGATGCCGACCCCGACCGTGCCCAGCAGCATCGGCAACCGCGGGCCGACGCGGTCGGCCAGACGGCCGATGGCAATTGCAAACAGCATCGGGCACAGCGCATAGAGCGCCATCAGAATGCCGACCTGAACTTGGTTCGCACCGGACTCCAGCGCAAACAGCGACACCACCACGCGGCTGCCGCCGAAGGCGATGTGAATCAGTACGATCAGGACGAGCGTGAGGTAAATGGCCATCGATGTGTGCTGCGCGCCGCGCCGGAGCGGACACCAAAGCGGTGTACAGACGCATCAGCCAGACAGCGCGATTTTAGCATTGCCGGTCGCCACGCCCCCGCACAGTCCATATTAAAGAACTGCAGGCGCGCCAGTATTACTGGGCATGGATGGCGCTTGTCCGTGATGCGCCCGTATTTTTCCGGATAGTGGAAAGCGTTACCCGCAACCAGTCACTCAGAGCGTCAGCAAGTGCACGGCAAAACGCTGCTCAGGATCCACCCACACCTGCTGCGGGCGGAACCCGGCGTCCTGCGCGAGCCGCTGAAACTCCGCAACCGAATACTTGTACGAGTTTTCGGTATGGATGCGCTCACCGGCGGCAAAGGCAAAGGTGCGTCCGCTGACAGTCACCGCCTGCGCCCGCACACTCTCCAGGTGCATTTCAATACGGCTCGCGACCGCGTTGTAAAAAGCAATATGGTGGAAATAGTCCAGGTCGAAATCCGCCGCCAGTTCGCGATTGATCCGACGCAGCAGGTTGAGATTGAATTCCGCAGTCACGCCCTGCGCATCGTTGTAGGCCGCGTGGAGTACTTGCGGATCTTTTTTCAGATCAACACCGATCAGCATCGCGCCGCCGGCGCCCGCCAGCTTGCCGCCGCGGCGCAAAAATTCCAGCGCCTCTTCCGGCGTCAGGTTGCCGATGGTGGAGCCGGGGAAATAAATGACACGTCGCTTGCCCGGCAATTGCGCCGGCACCTGCAACGGCTGCATGTAGTCGGCGCACACCGCGATTATCGGCAGTTGCGGGAACTGCCCGGCAAGTCGCGCCGTCGAATCACGCAGCACCTCAATGGCAATATCGACCGGCATATAAGCGTCCGGCCGGAGTGTGCGCAACAAGGTCTCGGTCTTGCGGCTGGCGCCGCTGCCAAATTCGATCAGCATGCACCCGGACGGCAGTTGCGCCGCCATCGCCGGCGCATGCTCGGCCATCAGGGCCAGTTCGACCCGCGTCGGGTAATACTCGGGTAATTCGCAAATCGCCTCGAACAGCGCACAGCCGCGCGCATCATAGAAATACTTGGGGGGCAATGCCTTCGGCGCTGCGGCAAGGCCGGCCAGCACGTCGTCAAGAAACCGGTCGGCCGCGGGATTAAGGTTGATGAGATGCGGATCGATGAGATGTTGACCGATGAGGTGCGGATCAACAACAGCCGGCCGCGATGGCGACGATGCCATGCTTCACTGTCCGGTGAAGCGGGGCGCGATCCCCAATAGGGTCCATACCAATCACAACGGACGGATCAGCCCGAGGTATTGGTGGAGAACCGCGTCTCCATCCACCGCTTGATACGGTTGGCGTCGCCGATGCGGGTCAGTTTGCCCCATGAATCCAGCAGCACAATGACGACCGGCTTCCCGGCTATGGTCGCCTGCATGACCAGGCAGCGTCCGGCCTCGGAGATATAGCCGGTTTTCGACAGCCCGATATGCCAGTCGCGGCTGCTGACCAGGCGGTTGGAGTTGCGGTAGTCCATGGGCCTGCCCTTGCCGGGGTACACCGTCGCTCTGGTCACAGTGGTGAATTCGCGGACCAGCGGATAGCCGTAGGCTGCGACGACCATTTTGCCGAGATCTTGCGCCGTTGATACGTTATCGCTCGACAGGCCGGTGCCGTCCACAAATCGCGTGCGCCACATGCCGAGTTCGACGGCCTTCTGGTTCATGGCAGCGACAAATGCCGGATTCCCGCCGGGGTAAGCCCGGCTCAGCGCCTCGGCCGCCCGATTCTCGGAAGCCATCAGCGCCAGTTGCAGCAGTTCCCCGCGCGTCAACGTGGCGCCGATCTTCAATCGGGAGCGGGTACCCTTGATCTGATCCCGATCCTCCCTGCTGATCACAACTTGTTCAGTCAGCGGCAGTCCGGCGTCGAGCACGACCATCGCGGTCATCAACTTGGTGATCGACGCTATGGGCACCACGTTGTCGATGTTCTTGGCATACAGCGCCTGCCCGCGCGACTGGTCGATCACCAGCGCAGACGATGATTTGAGCTCCGGCGTAACGGCCTGCCAGGCAGCCGCCTTCCCGGTTTTGCGATCGGTCCGCTCCGGCGGCGCAGCCAGCGCAAGGGATGTTGCGAGCAGGGCGATCAGCAATGTAACAGGCCAGCGGTTCAGAACGCGCATCAAAATGATCCCCCCCGGCTGTTTTAATTAAAATCCCTTGTAAAATACAGCCTTAGGATGGATTTTTCAACTGATTTGATTACCGTGTGCGGCACCCTGCCCGATGCCGCTGCATGTCGCAAACAGGCAAAAAAAACTCCGCTCAGGACAACGTGAGTCGTCGAGGCGGAGCTTAAAGAGGCTCTACAATCACCCACTCAGCGCAGGTCATTGCAATAACCGAGCCTCCGAGGAGGAAAATCGCACTGCTGTGCAGGAACTTCCATTGCCCTGCAGACACATCCGGACGATAGCGGTCGAGGCTTACACCAACCTTACGAGGTGTCAGTATCGCGATTCGAGCGCCGGCAACGGCGGGCAAACCCGATTTTTCCTGCCTGTATCATGGCAGGGATATCAGGAAGCTTTTTCACTGCTCTCACAACTATGCCGTCATGCGCCTGCTGATTGTCGAAGATCACCCCATACTCGCCGACGGGCTGATCAAAGCCCTGAAGGGGGCAGGCTACGCTGTTGACCACTCGGCCACCGGCGAGCAAGCCGATCACATGCTGGCGACGCAGAGCTACGATGTGGTCGTGCTGGATATCGGCCTGCCCAAACTGGACGGTTACGAAGTGTTGCGGCGCATGCGGCGCAAAGGCTCCAAGACGCCGGTGCTGATGCTCACCGCGCGCGACGCGCTGGAAGATCGCGTCAAGGGACTCGATCTCGGCGCCGACGATTACCTGACCAAGCCCTATGATCTTCCGGAGCTCGAAGCACGCGTACGTGCGCTGGTCCGCCGCGGCCAGTCGGGCGGCGGTGCCGCCCTGACGCACGGTGATCTGGAACTCGATACCGCCGGACGGCGCGCGACCATCAAGGGTGTTCCGCTGGAGCTTTCAGCGCGCGAGCTGGGCGTGCTCGAAGTGCTGATGCTGCGCGTCGGCCGTGTCGTCAACAAGGAACAGCTCGCAGAACAACTTTATGGCTGGGGCGAGGAAGTCAGCGCCAATGCCATTGAGGTCTATGTACACCGGCTGCGCAAGAAACTCGAACCTGCAGGTGTTACCGTGCGCACGATCCGCGGCCTCGGCTACCTGCTGGAGAAATCTGCGCATGAATAGGCTGCGCACACTGCGCGGGCAGTTGCTGTTATGGATCAGCGCACCGCTGCTGGCGCTGTGGGTCATCAGCACGCTGATTAACTATGATGTCGCCAAGGGCTTCGTCAATCTCAACTACGACCGCGTATTGCTCGACACCGCGCTTGATCTGGGCCGCAGTGTGCGCGAATCCGGCAACCGTCTCTACCTGGATTTGCCGCAACCGGTCATTGAAATGCTGATCTCCGGCGTGCAGGGCCGGTTTTTTTATCGTGCCAACGGCCCGGACAGCGATTACATCACCGGCGATCCCGACCTGCCCGATCCCCCGCCCGAGGCCCAGATCGATCGCGTGACTTATTATGACGCCATTTATCTCGGCAGACCGATCCGCGCTGTAGCGGTGCGTGTCCCGGTGCAACCCGGTACAGGCAAGGGCGCACTGCTGATCCAGGTGGCGGAACGCGCGACTGCACGCAGCGAGTCCGCCCGGCAGATCATGCTGCGCATGATGATCCCGCAGGCGATCATGGTGCTGCTCGTCATCCTGACGGTGTGGTTCGGCGTCGGAATCGGACTGCGCGCACTGACTCTGGTGCACCGGGAAATCGCCAATCGCACGCACATCGATCTGAGTCCGATCGACGAACATGGAACACCGGGCGAGTTGCAACCCCTGATCAAGGCCATGAACGGGCTGCTGGCGCGACTGGGCGCTGCGCTCGCTGCCCAGCAGCGTTTCATTGCGGATGCCGCGCACCAGTTGCGCACGCCGGTGGCAGCACTGAAAGCGCAAGCTGAACTGGCGACACGGCAAGTAGGCGAAGGCGAAGCACGGGCAACGCTGCAGCAGTTGCACACTGCCGCGGATCACGCAGCACGTCTCGTTGGCCAGTTACTGACCCTGGCGCGTGCAGAACCGGGATCACACAGGAGTCTGTTGCGGGAACCAGCGGAACTTTGCGCGCTGGCCCGTGAAACTGCCGGCGACTGGGTGCCACGCGCATTGATGCGCAACATTGATCTCGGATTTGATGATGCATCGGATCCGGTGAAAATCAGCGCCGATCCGTTCCTGCTCCGCGAAATGCTGAACAACCTGATCGACAACGCCATCAGTTATACGCCGGATGGCGGCCGCGTCACGCTCCGGGTAAGGCGCAGTGACGGCGCCGCTATTATTGAAGTGGAAGACAACGGCCCCGGCATTCCCGCAGGCGAACGCGAAAAAGTTTTCGAGCGCTTTTACCGGATCCCCGGGAGCCGCACGGAAGGCTGCGGTCTCGGCCTTGCCATCGTCCGCGAAATTGCGCAAGGACACGGCGCAACTCCCGCAATTACCGCAGGCGCCGACGGACACGGCACCCGCGTGACCATCACGTTTCCGCTGCCTGGCTGACTACCGGCAAGGCAGCGGCCTCGACCCGGCGCTTGGCATCTTCCTGCTGCTGCAGTGCCCACATCTGCGCATAAGCGCCGCCCTGCGCCAGCAACACGGCATGACGGCCGCGCTCGACGACACGGCCGTGATCCAGCACGAGAATTTCGTCGGCGTCCATCACTGTGGACAGCCGGTGGGCAATGACCAGCGTGGTGCGGCCCTGCGCGATGGCGTTGAGTTCCTTCTGGATCGCCTGCTCGGTACGCGAATCGAGCGCTGAGGTCGCTTCATCAAAAATCATGATGCGCGGATTTTTCAGGATCGCGCGCGCAATCGCCACCCGCTGCTTTTCGCCGCCGGAGAGCTTCAGGCCGCGCTCGCCCACCATTGCCTCGTAGCCGTCGGGCAGGCTTTCGATAAAAGCGTGTATGTGAGCGGCCTTCGCGGCGGCAATCACTTCCTCGCGCGAGGCTGTGGTCCGGCCATACTGGATGTTGTAGTAAATCGTGTCGTTGAACAGCACCGTATCCTGGGGCACGATGGCAATGGCGCTGCGCAGTCCTGTCTGGCGCAGTTTGCGCAGATCAATGCCATTGATGCGGATGCCGCCGCCGGTGACGTCATAAAAACGGTAAAGCAGCCGCGCCAGCGTCGATTTTCCGGCGCCGCTGGCACCCACCACGGCAACCTTGGCCGCCGGCGGGATTTCGAACGCCATGCCGTGGAGGATCTGCCGCCGCGGGTCATAGCTGAAATCGACGGCGTCGAACTGCACCGTCGCCGGCCCTTCCGGCACATCCTGCGCATCCGGGGCGTCATCCACTTCGCGATGCTCCTCCATCAGGCCGAACATGCGCTCCATGTCGATCAAGGCCTGCTTGATTTCGCGATAGGCCATGCCGAGAAAATTGAGCGGTATGTAGAGCTGGATCAGCAACCCGTTGACCAGCACCAGATCGCCCAGCGACAACTCGCGCGCCACTACGCCCTGCGCACACAGGATCATCAGCATGGTCGCCGCCACCGCGATAATCGCCGCCTGTCCGACGTTGAGCAACCCCAGCGAGGCTTCGTTGCGCACCGCCATCACCTCGTAGCGCTGCAAGCTGTCGTCGTAACGCCGCGCCTCGAAATCCTCGTTGTTGAAATACTTCACCGTTTCGTAGTTGAGCAGACTGTCGATGGCGCGGGTGTTGGCTTTGGAGTCCAGTTCGTTGGCGCGCTTGCGGATTGACGTCCGCCATTCAGTAATGCCGATGGTGAATGCGATATAAACAATGACTGCGGCAAACGTCACCACCACGAACCGCCAGTCAAATTTGGCGAACAGTACCGCTGCCACCAGCGTGAACTCCAGCACCACCGGGATAATCGAGAACAGCATGAACGACAACAGCGTGGAAATGCCGCGCGTGCCGCGATCGATATCGCGCGACATGCCGCCGGTCTGCCGGTCGAGATGGAAACGCAGTGACAGCGCATGCAGATGACGGAATACCGCCAGCGCAACGCGCCGCGCCGCGCGTTGCGTGACGGGCATGAACACCACATCACGCAGTTCGGCAAACAACACCGTGGACAGGCGCAGCGCGCCATAGGCCACCAGCAGCGTCAGCGGCAATACCAGCACCGCCTGCGCCGAATCGAGTCCATCGACGATGTCCTTCAGGATCAGCGGCACGCCTACGTTCGCCAGCTTGGCGACGACCAGGAACACCAGCGCCGTGACCACGCGCCATTTGTATTCCCACAGATAGGGCAGCAACATCGGCACCACCCGCCAGTCGTTACGGCGTGATGCTGTTCCAGCGCTGCGGTCAGCGCGCGCCGCCTTTGCCAGCTCAGCGGTCATCGGCTTTTCCAGTCAGGGATAAATACATTTTATTAAATAAAAACAGCACGTTACGATCATTTTCTAAATTAAAGGAGAGCGCCGGGTGCATCTGTAAATTTGTGTAACGCTTGCGGCATTGCCGCCGCGCCTGCGCTTTAATTATCGCACCTGCAACCACAGTGGCCGCAGTTTTGCGGTGGCCGCAGTTTTCAATCACCGTCTGTCATTCACCGACTGGAGTCATGACCATGCCACAAAAAATAATGCATCAAAAAATTCTGCTGGTGCTGCCCGCGCTGTTCATGACGCTGCCCGCCTATGCCGCTGACTTCACCGACACTGCACGCGTTATCTCATCTTCTCCAATAGTCGAAAAAGTGCGAGAGCCGCGCCAGGAATGTACTACCGACGTGCAACCGCAGCGCGCGCCGCAGGCCGAACGCAGCATCATCGCACCGATCATCGGCGGCGTCGCCGGCGCCCTGCTCGGCAGCACTGTCGGCCGCGGCAGCGGTCGTGACGCCGCAACCGCAGCGGGCGCCATCGCCGGCACCATCGTCGGGGATCGCGTCGCCAATCCCGACAGCGAGCGCTCGATGACCGGCTCCGTGGCCGGCGGCGCGGCAGGCGGTCTGCTTGGCGCGCAAGTGGGCAAAGGCAGCGGCCGCACGGCCGCGGCAGCCACGGGTGCGATTGCCGGCGCCGTGGTCGGCGACCGCGTCGATAACCGCCAGACCGCATCCGCGCAACCGGCGCAACGCTGCCGCACCGTGGAAACCATCCGCGACGTCATCCGCGGCTATGCCGTGGTCTATCAGTACAACGGCCGCGACATCGCCACCACCATGCCTCATGATCCGGGCTCCACGGTACGCGTAGGCGTAACGGCGCTCGACGGCGCCGGTGCGGTACCCGGTCCGACTGCAGCCATGATGGGCGATAACGTCCGCGAGGTTGCCGCACCGCCTGAGCCGCGCG
Source organism: Betaproteobacteria bacterium (assembly GCA_031404395.1). GTDB lineage: Bacteria > Pseudomonadota > Gammaproteobacteria > Burkholderiales > SG8-41. The sequence continues at coordinate 5,181 of JANNHN010000528.1, read as the reverse complement.
CACCTGCCACGCGGGATATGCGTACACCGCAGTCGAACTACAGCTACCGCTACTGATCAGCCGGGCAGTCGTTCCAGTTGCGCCGTCAGCGGCGCATGGTCCGACACCTTGCCCCAGTGCGGTCCGTGATGCACGCGCGCCTCGCGAACCGTGAACCCGCGCACATAAATCCGGTCCAGTCGCAGCACCGGAAACAGCGCCGGGTAGCTGCGCGCCGGAGCGCCTTTGAGCAGCTCGAATACCTCGTGCATGTTGAGCGGATGGGCAAGCTCATGCGTCGCGCGGTGACGCCAGTACCAGTCGTTGAAATCTCCGGCAACAATCAGCGGCGCTTCCGGCGGCACCAGCCGCTCGATGCGCTGACGCAGAAGCTGCAGTTGACGGCCGCGCCCGCGTGCGGTCAGCGCCAGATGCACACACACGCAATGCAGCGCATCCGGCCAGCCCGGCACCGCAATCTCGCAATGCAACAGGCCGCGACGCTCGAAGCGGTGTGATGACACATCCTCATTGTCCCAGCGCGTGATTGGATAACGCGACAGCAGCGCATTGCCATGATGCCCGGCGTCATATGCCGCATTTTTACCGTAAGCATGGCTGCGCCACAGACTGTCCGCCAGATACTCATACTGGGATTGTGCCGGCCAGTCGCGATGGCGCGCAGCGTGCGCCGTGTGTTCGCCCACCACTTCCTGCAGAAACACCAGATCGGGATTCAGCACGCGCAATTCCTCGCGCAGCGCATGCAGCACGGGACGCCGCGCCAACAGCGGTGTGAAGGAAAAACCCTTGTGGATGTTGTAGGTCGCGACGCTCAGTTGTCGCGACACACCGGGGACGTTCGGATCAGGACACGGCAAGCATGCGTTCCAGCGCGATGCGCGCCAACTCGGCTTCGTAGGCCGGAACCTTGATCTGGTTCACAACCTTGCCGGCGACCAGATTCTCCAGCGCCCAGGCCAGATGCTGCGGGTCGATACGCTGCATCGTGGAGCACATGCACACGGTGGGCGCCATGAACTGTACCGATTTCCCCTGCGGGCGGAATTCCCCGGCGATGCGATTGACCAGGTTGAGTTCCGTCCCCACCAGCCAGCGCGAACCGGGCGCGCTCGAAGCGATGGTCTTGATGATGTAGTCGGTCGAGCCGACATAGTCGGACAGTTTGCAAACCTCGAAATTGCATTCAGGATGGCTGATGACCACGCCCCCCGGATGCTGCTGCCGCCAGCGCAGGATGTGTCGCGCCTGGAACATCTGATGCACCGAGCAATGGCCTTTCCACAGCAGAACCTTGGCCATTTTGATCTGTTGCGGCGTCAGACCGCCCATCGGCTCGTCCGGATCCCATACCAGCATTTCCGACAGCGGTATGTCCATCAGGTAGCCTGTCCAGCGGCCCAGATGCTGGTCAGGAAAAAACAACACTTTTTCGCGCCGGTTGAACGCCCAGCTGAGGACCTGCCGCGCATTCGATGATGTGCAGACGATGCCGCCGTGCTCACCACAGAATGCCTTCAGGTCGGCAGCGGAGTTGATGTAAGTGACGGGGGTCACGGACTCGTCGGGATTGAGCACTTCCGCCAGTTCACGCCAGGCACGTTCGACTTTGCTCAGATTCGCCATGTCGGCCATGGAGCATCCGGCGCTGAGATCCGGCAGGACGACTTTCTGCGTCGGACGCGACAGGATATCGGCCACTTCGGCCATGAAATGCACGCCGCAAAACACGATGTATTCGGCTTCGGTCTGCGAAGCCAGCCTGGACAACTGCAGCGAGTCGCCGGTCAAGTCGGCGTACTTGTACACATCGGCCCGCTGGTAGTGATGTCCCAGCAGCACGGCACGCCCGCCCAGCTTGCGGCGCGCAGCCACGATGCGCGCTTCACACGCCTCGTCGGCCAGCGGTTTGAAACCTTCAAAAGTTAACGTCTGTGCTTCCATCGTCAGGCTCTGCTCCAGATTGTTCCCGTCCGGGGAAAACTCCGTAAGGAGAAAACTTAAACGCTACGGGATTTTGACAGAAAAACCGGCCGAAAAGTCCCCAGAAAAATACGGGTTTTATTCGATCCTGCCAACACGCTGCGGCAATTCGCGTATTGCGTCGGCATTGGTCCAGGAAAACACGCGGTCAGCCGCCTCGCGCCACGGCAGCCATTGCCAAGCCACATGCTCGCGCGGGGCGAGCACAATGTCCTGCACAACGGGCAGCGTCAAGCCGAAGACATGTTCCGTATTGTGGATCACACCAGGCGCGTAGCGACTGCGCCAGTGCGGGTAGATTTCGTAGCGATGCTGCCGGTTCCAGTCGATCAGCACTGCGGGTTCGGTCGTGATACCGGTTTCCTCAGCCAGTTCGCGCAGCGCAGTTTGCGCCAGCGTTTCACCCGGGTTCTGGCTGCCGGTCACCGACTGCCAGAAACCCGGCCGGTCGGCACGCTCCAGCAGCAACACCTGCAGATCGGCGGTATGCACCAGCACCAGCACCGATACCGGGGTTTTGTAGTTCACGGGGCCGGGAAAGTCGGGCAAGCCTGCGGCAACGTCCGCCAGCGCAATAAAAATACGCCCCTGCCGGCGCTGCCAGTAATCCGCGGCAGCACCGAGTATATCCAGCAGCGCCGCGTAATCATCGGGCGCTGCTGCCGCAAAATCCGCAGCGCCGTGCAACACCACGACCCATCCCGGTTCAGGTAGCCACGACAGATCCTGCAGGCTGTCAGCCAGCGCATCCCAGTTGCCGCCGAACGTGTCGGGAAAAGCGAGTCCACTCGCAATCGCTCTGAGCAGCGCGCCCTTGCCGCGCACGCACCGCAGATCGATCACGCCCCAGCGCAACCCTGCGTTCCGTGCCGCTGCGCGCAGCACCCCGGCATCCGCCGGCGCGCGGTAAATGCCGTTGAGCTGTGCAGAAAATCCGCCTGGTTTCATTCGACGACGCGCCTGAATGTGCGGTAATGATCCGCGGTGTAATAGAGTTCGCCGCCATCACGGCAATGCGCGAGTCGCAACGGATCGGGGGGCCGCTGCACCGGCATCTGCTGCTCCGGTTGCCGCCGCTCGCAACCGACGACCATGCGGCGCGCGCCGCGATGCCGCACACCGGGCGTCAGCACCGTGTACTCACGGTAATAACCGCGCTGCGCAGCAGGCAGCAGTTTTTCGTAATTACCGAAAGCAACGCCGTCACGCTCATAAGGGTACGGCCCGCCGCGCTGTATCAGTTGCAGGGTGTGGCGGGCCTCCGTGGGCAGGTCATGCAGGCGAATCTCGTGCAACAGCGGCGCATCGCCGCGCGCCAGTGCAAACCCGGCCCACGCCAGCGCAACGCCTGTCCATACCACCCGTTGCAACAAACTCCGGCAGATCGCCAGTCGCATGGCTGATGCAATTCCGGAAACCGTGCTGCCCGGCTGCTGCCGCGCTTATTCCGCGCCGGCGGCGTTGCGCAGCCGGATGTGCAGCTCGCGCAACTGACGCTCGGTGACCGGGCTCGGCGCCTCGACCATCAGATCCTGCCCGCGCTGCGTTTTCGGAAAAGCAATCACTTCGCGGATCGATTCTGCGCCGGCCATCAGTGTAACCAGGCGATCAAGCCCGAAGGCGATGCCGCCGTGCGGCGGTGCGCCATACGACAGCGCATCAAGCAGGAAACCGAATTTCGCCCGCGCGTCTTCCGGACTGATGCCCAGCGCGGAAAATACCTGTGACTGCACCTCGGCGCGATGAATCCGCACCGAGCCGCCGCCGATCTCCCAGCCGTTCAGCGCCACGTCGTAGGCTTTGGCCATCACTTTGCCCGGATCGGTCGTCAGCAACCCGACATGCTCGTCCTTGGGCGCCGTGAACGGATGATGCGCCGCGTTCCAGCGTTTTTCATCTTCGTCGTATTCGAAAGCGGGAAAATCGACGATCCAGCATGGTCGCCAGCCGGACTCGGCATGCCCCTTCTCGTGACCCACCTTGACGCGCAGCGCACCGAGCGCATCGTGCACCACCTTGCGCCGGTCGGCGCCGAAGAAAATCAGATCACCGTTGGCAGCCTGGGTGCGGTGCAATATTTCAGCCAGTACCGGCTGCGGCAGGAACTTGACGATCGGCGACTGCAACCCCTCGTCGTTGAGTTTGGTGACGTCGTTGACCTTGATGTAGGCCAACCCCTTGGCACCGTAGATCGCCACGAATGCGGTGTAATCGTCGATCTCCTTGCGCGTCAGCGCTGCCCCGCCGGGAATACGCAGCGCAATGACACAACCGTCCTTCAGCGCAATCGCCTGCTTGAACACCTTGAAATCCACCTGCGCCATCAGGTCGCTCAGATCCGTCAGCTCCAGCTTGACCCGCAGATCCGGTTTGTCGGAACCGAAGCGCGCCATGGCGTCGGCATGGGTCAGGCGCGGGAATGCGCCGAGATCGACATGCATCACCGTCTTGAACAGATGGCAGATCAATCCTTCCATCAAATCCTGGATTTCGCGCTCGCCGAGAAACGACGTTTCAATATCGATCTGCGTGAATTCCGGCTGACGGTCAGCGCGCAGATCCTCGTCCCGGAAACACTTGACGATCTGGTAGTAGCGGTCATAACCGGCGATCATCAGCAATTGCTTGAACAACTGCGGCGACTGCGGCAACGCGTAGAACTGGCCATCGTGCATGCGCGAGGGCACGAGAAACTCGCGGGCACCCTCAGGGGTTGACTTGTAGAGCATCGGCGTTTCGATGTCGATGAAGCCATGTTCGTCGAGGTAATGGCGGATTGCGCGCGCCGCGCGATGACGCAGGCGCAGATGGTTCTGCATCTGCGGGCGCCGCAGATCCAGAAAGCGGTATTGCAGGCGCACGGTTTCCGACAAGCCCTCGTCGTCCATCATGAACGGCGGTGTCTGCGACGCATTGAGGATTTCCAGGTCAGTCGCCAGCACTTCAATTTCGCCGCTTACCAGATTGGTATTGATGGTGCCGGCGGGCCGTTCACGCACCCGGCCTTCGACGCGCACGACAAACTCATTGCGCAGGCTGTCGGCGATCCGGAATGTTTCCGCACGGTCGGGGTCGCAGACGATCTGCACCAGACCTTCACGGTCGCGCAGGTCGATAAAAATAACGCCGCCGTGATCACGCCGCCGATGCACCCAGCCGAACAAGGTCACGGTCTGGCCAAGATAAGTGCGGTTGATC